>JBBRTN010000377.1:0-2827 GCA_038244395.1 Ignavibacteria bacterium | reverse complement strand
ATCTGGGTTGGGACAAACGGAGGAGGACTGAATAAACTTAACAAGCAGTCAAAGAAAATACTTCATTATTTTTCAGATGTGGGTAATTCGAACAGCCTGAGCAGCAATCATGTATATTGTTTTTATGAAGATGGGGAAGAAAATCTCTGGATAGGAACGTGGGATAACGGATTGAATAAATTCGAAAGAAGCGGAAATACTTTTATTCATTACATTCATAACGATGATGACCCGGACAGCTTGAGCCATAATATGATAACGGCAATAATTCAGGACAATGATAAGAACCTCTGGATAGGAACTTCCGGATTCGGAATAAATAAATTAAATACAGATTCAGGAAAAATTTCTCATCTCAGAAAAGATTCTGAAAAAAAATCAATAAGTCATGAAACAATATTTTCCCTTGCAAAAGATAAGCAGGGGAATATATGGATTGGGACCGGAGGAGGAGGACTTAACAAATTTGACCTTGTCACAGGAGAGTTCATTCATTATAAAAATGATCCGGCGGATGAAAACAGTATAAGTTCGAACAGGGTAAGAACTATTTTTATAGACAGCAATGACGTGATATGGATTGGGACGGACAACGGTGGACTCAATAAATTCGATAAGAAAAAAAATAAATTTATAAGGTATATGAATATGCCGGATGATTCTTCAAGCATCAGCGAGAATAATATTTTTTCAATTTATGAAGACAGCCGCGGAATACTCTGGATAGGAACAATGAACAACGGGCTCAACAAGCTTAACAGATCCGGCGGGAAAAAAGAGACCTTCACAAGATATCGTGAAAGAGACGGACTGCCCAATGATTCGGTAAACGGAATACTCGAAGACAAAGAAGGAAATCTCTGGATAAGCACGAATAACGGTTTATCAAAATATAATCCTGTCACGGAAACTTTCAGAAATTACAATGCAAAGGACGGGTTTCAAAGCAATGAGTTTAACCAGGGAGCATGTCTGAAACTCCGGAGCGGAGAATTTTCCTTCGGCGGGATTAATGGTTTTAATATTTTCGATGCACGTGAAATTAAAGACAACTCATTCATTCCTCCGGTAGTAATTTCCGATTTCAGAATATTCAACAAACCTGTAATTATTTCCCGTGAAAATTCACCCTTAAAAAAATCAATTACAGTCACAGAAGAAATTGTCCTTTCATATAAAGACAGCGTATTCACATTTGAATTTTCGTCTCTGGATTTTAATATACCCGGGAAGAATCAATATGCATACAAGATGGAAAGGTTTGATAAAGACTGGGTTGCTTCGGGAAACAGGAGATTTGCGACATATACAAATCTTGACCCGGGGGAATATTTATTCAGGGTAAAGGGCTCAAACAATGACGGAGTCTGGAATGAAGAAGGCAGTGAAATAAAAATTAAGATCACTCCACCATTCTGGAAAACCTGGTGGTTCAGGGCATTGAGTGCGGCGACAGTCGCAGGAGCTGCAGGGGGAGTTTATCAGAACAAACTTAATAAAGTAAGAAAAGAAAAGAAAGCGCAGGAAGACTTTACAAAGAGACTCATTGACGTTCAGGAGACCGACAGAAAAAAAATTGCTGAAGAGCTTCATCACAGTATCGGGCACGACCTTCTGATTTCAAAAAATAAGCTGCTTCTCAGCATGA
Source organism: Ignavibacteria bacterium (assembly GCA_038244395.1). GTDB lineage: Bacteria > Bacteroidota > Ignavibacteria > Tepidaquicellales > Tepidaquicellaceae > JAGPCH01. Next base: position 1,179 of record JBBRTN010000377.1, on the reverse strand, counting down.
AAAATTCCGGTGACAAAGAATACCTTGTGCAGAACATAAATGAAGTCTCGGATATAATTACGGATACACTGCGGGATGTGAGGGAGATTTCATACTCGCTGCACCCGTATCAGATCGAACGACTGGGTCTTTCAAAGGCAATAAAATCAATAGTTGACAGAGTTTCTAAATCTTCCGAGATTAATTTTACTACCAGCATAGATACTGTGGACAAGCTTATATCTTCAGAGTTTGAGATTAGTCTTTACAGAATAATACAGGAGTGCATTAATAATATTGTCAAACACTCGGAAGCAGGCGAAGTGATTTTAAATATCAGCAGAGGCGCAAATGAAATTTCTATTTTAATCTCGGATAACGGAATTGGATTCAGTACTGAAAAAATTAAGGCAAATTCCGAAAAGCATGGTTTCGGAATTTCGGGAATGTCAGAAAGAATAAAAATATTTAAAGGTAAGTTTAATATTGCATCACAACCCGGTAACGGAACGAACATTAAAATTTCAATTCCCTTTAAAAATGGAGAGAGTAATTGAAATTTAATTTAAACAATCGAAAGAATATCCTTCCTTAAAATATATTAACAGCCACTGAAAATTTTAATACAGTCCGGAATTTTCCGAATCTGAATTTCTGAACATCTGCACGGAATACGTCCCGTCAGGATTATGCACGACATTTCCATCAGAATGCCATCCCTGATTTACCATATCCTGAACTAATTTTTGGAGTTCTTCCTGAGTACCGGCGGTAATAACTATACTTGCCTGAGAATTGTTGGGGGTCATATTTTTTGATTTAAAATTAGTCTCAAACATAAGTAAATCAGATTATAATTTCAACATAGGTTTGATATTGGGAAACAAAAAACAACACATTCATCCAAAACGTTTTTATTGAAGCTATGTAAAAGTAAATTCTCAGAACCATGATTCACTTATTTAAAGGATTACAGGAATTAACCGAATTAACATTGATAACAATTGATAACCATTGAACATTAAATGAAGATAGTTGTAGGTTAAAAAATACTTAGTTATTTTTGTAACACACTTTTATAATACACTAGACAAATTCAAGATGAGTAATGAAATAAGACTGGTAATAGCCGACGACCATCCTATATTCAGAAGCGGGTTAAGACAAATATTAGATTCGGAAAAAAACATCAGCATTATT
>JBBRTN010000376.1:0-2829 GCA_038244395.1 Ignavibacteria bacterium | reverse complement strand
TGATTTTGTTGAATACAAGACTCTTGATATTGAAAAAGAATTATCCGGTCAAAATTTTTTTGAGCAAAGCTATGACATTGTAATCGCATCGAATGTGATCCATGCAACAAAAGATTTAAAGTCTGTCATAAAGAATATTCAGAAATTATTAACAACGGGCGGCATTCTTGTTCTTAATGAAGTTACGCAACACAGGAGCTGGATTGACTTAACGTTCGGACTCACTGACGGCTGGTGGAGATTTGAAGATACTGATACAAGAAAAGATTATCCTTTGCTGAGTGAAGAAGAATGGGAATCACTTTTACTGGAAGAAGGATTCCGCTCTGTCATTACTTCTGCGCCATTTGGTGAAAATAAATTTCTGACAGGTCAGTCAATTATAATCGCGGCAGCAGACAGCCCTGATGATAAAGGCAAGCCCGACACTGACCATTTGATTATTTTCTCCAATAAGAAATTGCAGCGTGAACTTACCGATATTTTAAATCTAAAGAAACAAAACTATACAGCTGTCTCATGCGGAGAAAATTTCGAGAAAATTAGCGATGGTAAATTTAAAATTAATTTTTCAGACAAGAATCATTACGATAAATTATTCGGTGAAATATCCTCAGTAATAAAAAAAGGAGTTAAGATTGTTTATCTAAGTTCGACTGCCGATACGCCCATCAATGTCGAAAAACTTTTTGGGGCTGACAGTAATAATATTTCCAATATTATTAATATTATTAAGTCTTCCTCAAAGGCACAATTTCAAAGATCATCTTCTCTTATCATTGTGACAAATGATGCGCAGTCAGTTAATGATGAAGATTCTATTGCAGGACTGATCCAGTCGCCTCTTTGGGGAATGGCAAAGGTTATTTCGATGGAGCATCCGGAGCTTAACTGCAGGCGTATTGATCTGGATTCAGATCTGAGAACAGGATGGAAAAATCTTATTGATGAAATTAATCATGAAAGCGCCGAAGACCAGGTAGCATTCAGAAAAGACAGAAGGTTTGTTGCGCGTTTAATAACAAGCCGGATTCCTGCAGATAAAAATATTTTGATTGATGATAAAAGTACTTACCTGGTAACCGGCGGTCTCGGCGGGCTTGGCATACTTACTGCAAAATTTCTGGCTGACAAAGGAGCGAAGCATATTGCATTACTTGCGAGGAGAGATAACGCCGATGAAGCAAAAGAATATTTAAAGGAAATGGAACAGTCCGGAGTCACTGTAAAGATTTACAAAGCTGATGTCACAAAGAAGGATGAGATAGAAAATGTTTTGAAGGCGATAAAAAAGTCGAAGTATCCGTTGAAAGGAGTAGTTCATTCGGTTGGAGTACTTGATGACGGAGTACTGATGAATCAGACTAAGGAAAAATTTGATAAAGTAATGGCGCCAAAAATTCTCGGAGCATGGTATCTTCATGAGCTTACAAAAAAATCCAAACTTGATTTCTTTGTTATGTATTCATCTGTCGCTTCACTGCTCGGATCTGCAGGACAGGCTAACCATTCCGCTGCAAACGCTTTCCTTGACTCACTTGCGCATTACAGGAGAAATAAAAATTTACCGGCGTTAAGCATCAACTGGGGCGTGTGGTCTGAAATAGGTTCTGCTGCGGCTAAAGGCGCAGACAAGCAGGAAAAAATTGCGGGAATAAGAAATATAAATCCACGGCAGGGAATACATGCGCTTGCAAGAGCCATGAAGCTTGACACAGCGCAGATCGGGATTATTCCTATTGACTGGCTGAAGTATTCTGAAACATACAGACATCCTTTCATAAGCAGACTAATACCTGAGCGAAGTGAAAAATCAACCGCAGAAAAGAAATCAGCTGAGGATGATTTTGTTGCTCAGTTAAAAAATTCTCCCGATGAAAAACACACGGAGATATTAATAAAATATTTTCAAAATCTTATATCCCGTATCATGGGACTCGACCCGGATGAGCTTGAGACCGAACTTCCATTAAACATGATGGGTCTTGATTCACTGATGGCGATTGAACTCAAGAATAAAGTAAATATAGAACTCGGAGTAGACCTTAATTTAGTGAGATATATGGAGGAGACAAATATCATACAGCTTGCCGAAGAATTAAAAGAGCAGCTTCCTAAAATCTTAAATAATACCGGAGAAAAATCTGAATCAAAGAACGGTCAGTCCGGAATTACCGAAGAAGAAAAAGCAGCTGATATACTCGCCAATCTCGATAATCTTTCGGAAGAAGAACTTGATAAGCTGCTGAACGAAACTAAATAACCGGAGAATCACACACTGAGCGCAGATACAAACATACCGAAACTTACAGCACAGGAAAAAATTGCTCTTCTTAAAAAACAATTATCAGAGAAGGCAAATAAAGAGAACGCAGTCTTTCCGCTTTCTTACGGACAAAAAGCATTATACTTTTTGTATTTAAATTCACCCGAAAGCCCTGCTTATAATGTCGCATTCACTGTTCGCATTTTATCGAAGCCGGATATTGACGCGCTCAAGAGATCATTCCAGAAATTAATTAACGCGTCGCCTTCTCTAAGAACTAATTACAAGATCATTGACGGCAAGCCGGTTCAGGAAGTACAGGGTTTCAGGGAAGTCTTCTTTGAATTAATTGATGCTTCGGAGCTTGATGAAAAAAGTCTGAAGAAAAAAGTTACTGAGACAAATCAGATTCCGTTTGACCTGGAAAAAGGAGATGTATTTAAAATCTATTTATTTAAGACTGCAGAAGATAACTATATACTGCTGATGAGCATGCACCATATTGTCAGCGACGGATGGTCAATCGGTCTTATGTTTGAGGAACTGGTAAAACTTTACGAATC
>JBBRTN010000375.1:0-2856 GCA_038244395.1 Ignavibacteria bacterium | reverse complement strand
AAGTTTACATTATCCCTTACAAAATATCTCGGTTCACCGGTCAAAATTAAAATATCTCCAGGCAATAAAACTGAATTAACTTTATTTTTTTTGCTTACCTTATCTTCCCATACAAGGTCATTATAATCTATCTTAATTACCTGATCTTTGCTGATTTTCAGGCTATCGTTTTTAGGACGGTAAAGTCTTATATCCTGCAGTTTCGAATCCACAAGAGGACCGCCGCTGTAAGAAATAAGGTCCAAAATTGTTGCTCCGTTTGGGATGAGATATTTTCCCGGATATTTTACATATCCCCATACATTGACATCAATGTTCACTTTATCTTTATCACCGTAATTGTAAAATCCTCCCTGCTGATTTACTCCGTTATCATTTCCGACTCTTTGGTTGTCGAATTGGGAAAATGAAATTGCTGGGGTTATGGCAAAAATTAAGATGAATATTTTGAAAAATTTAAGATTCAAATACTCTTTCAATAGGAATGTTCAACAAATTTTTAAGCATTAACATAAAAAAAAATCCTCTTAAATTAAAGTCGGAATTAACATTTAGGCGACTTTGCTTCTATAAGACTTTATCATAAAAGCAATTGCATTTGAAAATCCGGCACAATGCAGATCTATAAAATAAAAATCAGTAAACCGGAATCAATTCTGCACCACAGTAACTTAAAAGCAATTCTTATTAAGTTGAAATAATGATATAAAGATTTTATCTTTAGAGCGAAAAAATTAGAGAATTTCAGCTGGCAATCTGATAAAAAACTAAATAATTTTAGGAAATTATTTAGTTTTTTATTTCATACAAATCACTTCATTTTCCTGATAATTTTCTCTTTAAACAGTATTTGTTTTGGTAATACACCGGATACTTTTTGAATTTGCTTAAAACTTCTTTTATTTTATAATAGCAATAGTGAACAAACCAAGTCTAAATGGAGTAAGTCAAATTTCCAAAAACGGCTCACATGACATTAAAGATTCTAAGGATAATTTAAAAAATTATTTCAGCATCTTAAGGTCAAACCTGCTTCCTATCATTCTTATTACTTTAGTCAGTATTATTATTACAATTGCATATGTAGTGAACGCAAAAGATATTTATAAGTCTACTGCAACCATAAAAATCAACCGTCCGCAGGGAAGTGTTCTTAGTTCGAGTTTAATTCCGGAATTTCAGGATTTTATTACTGACAGATATATCTCAAATGAAATTGAAGTTCTAAAGAGCTATAAGATACGCGAAACTGTTGCCCAAAATTTACTGGACTCTTTCAGAGTATTGCAGGACAATGAAAAGTTTTATTATATTTTCAATCACAGCGGAGAAGATAACTCAAGTCTTGTCCCGGTATCCATCCTTGCAGACATTCTTTCAGGCATCATAAAAATTGACCAGAAAAGAGGACTGGATGTAATTGACATCGTCGTCGAAAGTCCTGCAAAATATGAAGCTATGATGATTGTAAATTTATATTCAGCAGTTTATCAGACCTTCAGCCTTGATTTATCAAGAGAAGAGCTGACAACGTTAACGAGGTATCTTAACGAAGAAAAAGAAAATAAATTCAAGGAGCTGGAGAAATCAGAAAGTGATCTTGAGCAATATCAAAAAAACGGAGGATTGATTTTACTGGATGCGCAGGTCAAAAACCTTGTTGAGAATATATCCGAGCTCGAAGCGCAAAAGAATGCAGCAGACATAGAGCTTACTTCAAAAGAAAAAGAATACAGCAGCCTTAATTCGCAAATACAATCAATCGATCCGACCTTACCTGATTACCTGAACGGAAAAATTGATGAATCATATATAAATGACCTGCAGACGAAGATTGCAGACCTGGAATCAAAAAGAGATATTGAATAGTCAATTCCACAGGATGAAAAGCTGCGTGAAAAAACTCTTAGTGAATACAACAGGAAAATCGAGCCGCTTAAAAATACGTTAAACGAGAAAATCGAAGTATTGAGAACAAGCTTATATGCAAGCACACCGGATGAAAGGAGACTTGTATCACAGAAGCTTCTTGAGGCAAGTGTTGGGATTCAATCCAATAAAGCAAAATCGAGCTCACTGACAAAATTACTCTCTGCGTATGAAGATCAGTTTTCAAAGCTTCCTTCACAAAGTATTGAATTTGCTAAACTCGAAAGAAACAGGAAGGCAACTGAAAAATTATATCTGATACTGGAGGAAAAATATCAGGAGGCAAAGATTAACGAGAGAATAAAATTAGGAACCGTGCTTATGATTGCACCGGGAATACTCGCAGCAAAGCCTTCAAAGCCAAACCGCATGCTTATAATTTTTATGGGAATATTTTTTGGGCTGGCGCTGAGCGTTGGCTTTGCATTTGCCAGAAATTATTTTGACCATTCAGTTAAGAGTCCGGACGAAATTGAAAATAAAGGAATAAGTGTTTTGTCATGGATACCGGCAATGGAAGAGTTAAAGAGCAATAATCAGAAAATTGAATTCATTGTTGAAGACCATCCTAAATCCGCATCGTCTGAAGCATTCAAAGCGCTGAGGACAAGGATTCAGTATGCCAAGCTTGAAGATACACCGATAAGATCTATTTTGCTTACAAGCTCTGTCCCGGCGGAAGGAAAGACAACAATCTCTGTCAACCTGGCGGGAAGTCTTGCGCAGATGGACAAGAAAATATTGCTTATAGACTGTGACCTTAGAAAGCCGAGAATACACAGTGTCTTTGAATTAGAAAGATATCCGGGCTTAAGTGATTATCTTTTTTCAAATGCATCGCTTGAGGAAATCCTAAGAAAGACCAAGCTCCCGAATCTGGACGTTGTACCGAGCGGTACTATTCCTCCGAATCCATCGGAGCTTCTT
>JBBRTN010000374.1:0-2858 GCA_038244395.1 Ignavibacteria bacterium | reverse complement strand
GATAGTAAAATATTTTATATCCGTTTTTCTTTATCCTGAAACATAAATCTATATCTTCACCATACATAAAATATTCTTCGTCAAATAATCCCGATTTATCAAGAACCTCTTTGGGTATGAACATAAACGCACCGCATATTGCATCCACCTCATAAGTTTTATTTTCATCAAGGTAAGTAAGATTATATTTTCCTAAAAGCCTGCTCTGTGGGAAGAGTCTGGATAATCCTAAAATTCTCGGAATGGCTACTGATGGAGTCGGAAAGCTTCTGCGGCATGCCGAATCGAGTTTGCCGTTTGCAAGAATCAGCTTTGATGTCACGGCTCCTGCATTCTTGTTTTTTTCACAGAATGAAATCAACTTTTCAAATGTACCTTCTTCAAGTACAGTATCGGGATTTAGGATGAGTGCATACCTGCCTTCAATTTTTCGTAACGCCAGATTATTAGCCTTAGAAAATCCGATATTCTTATCATTTGAAATTACTTTTACTTCCGGATATTTAGTCGAAATATATTCCACGCTTCCGTCAATGGAATTATTATCAACGAAATAAATTTCAATTTTATATTTGTTATCGTTCGCCTTATATATTGACGAAATGCAGTTATCAACCAGGTCCCTGACATTGTAATTTACTATCACTACCGAAATATCTTTTTTAATCCCGTCAGTCAATTTTCCCTTTTATAAAAATTAAAATACAATTCGCCAACTTCAGGCAGTCCCGGCTTGTCTTCAATCATTCCTTTACCGATTGGAACGCTGTAATATTTATAAACGATATTATTCTTTTGCAGAACCGGTTTATCTGTTTTCTCGAGAGTAGGAAATGCATCAACAAAATATGTAGGTTGCTTTTCCCACAAAATATAATTCTCATCATTTTTATCCCTTGCGCCTTCATCATATTTCCCGTTGTGAGAAATATGGAGGTCACTCAGGCCAAGCCTGTCTATACTATACAGCTCTGAGTAATAAGGAATTATCCCCGCTGACTCGACTGCTACTGATTCTCCCTTTGCGGAATTTTCTTTGAGCCAGATTCCTGCTTTCTTTAGATTTTCATAATGTGATAGTGTCCTGCTCACTCCGTACATCGGAAATGACCGCGAGTCCAGTATAACGAAAAATGATGAGGACACTATAACAATTATTATTATTAACCTCATGGATTTTATAATGGAAAAATCATTAAAGAATTTATTCACTCCAAGCATTACCAGTGTAAAAACCAAAGGCATTACGGGAACGAAAAATCTCTGCACCAGCAGGTTATCTCCGCCGACTAGTATTATATACAATGTGAATCCGGAAATTAGAAAAAGCATATACAAAATTTTTCCGCTTCGATATTCTTTAATAATTAAATATGCCGGAAAGATAAGCAGCAAACCCATTGCGAGACTCTCCCGGTAAAACTTGAAACAGTAATACAGACCTCTTGCAATCTGATTATCAAATCCGGTCTTCGCATAAAATGTATTCGGGAAAAAAAAGCCGTAGTAAGAATATCTCCAGATAAAATATATTCCATAGATTGCCGTAAAAATCAAAACAGGTAAAATAAATTTTCTTATCACCGGCAAGATGCCTTCCTTGCGTGCCTTTAAAAAATAAACTGCCGCAGTGAATGAAAATCCTAGGAAGAAAAACAACACGCCTTCAGGCCTTGTCAATGAAGCTGCAGAAAACATTATGGAAGCAAAAATCAGAAACCTGTTATTGTTTTTTTTCAGATACATTAAGTTGAAAAAATTAGCCGCAGTAATTAAGAAAGTAAAAAAAATTGTCTCAAGACCGGAATATGACCAGAGCACAAAGCCCGGATTTAAAGCAAGCAGAACGGCTCCGAGAAAAGATATTAATCCTGTGATACCGAATATTTTATTTGCAATGAGGTATGTCAGAAATATTGTAAGAAATGAAAATATGACTGATAATATCCTGGAGCAGGTCATCGGGTCAGCATTAAGCTTAATGAATAAAGCTGAAATCATTACCCAGAGAAAGTTTGTGTAACCTTCGACTCTTTCACCCGGATTAAATACCAAGCCGTTACCGTTTACAAAATTTTTTGCGTATCTGAAACTTATGAATGCATCATCGGAAAGAAAGGATATTTTCAGGCATAGAATTAAAAAGACTATGAAGATTATGAAAAGAATAAGGAGAGATTTATAATTTACAGCAAACAATTTTCCACCTTAATTATAAAATTATAATTTGCCGAACAGAGATTTGAATTTAAGTTTCCAGACCATAATGTAGGCTTCATAAACAACCTTTCTCGACATTTTTGATTCTCCCTCAAGCCGGTCAATGAAAAGAATAGGGACTTCGATTATCTTAAAACCTTTTTTGAAAAATTTAAACTTCATTTCAATCTGGAAGGAATATCCGTTAGATTTAAGCTCTTCAAGATTGATCTGCCTTAAAGAAGAAACTTTGTAACACATAAATCCGGCTGTTGTATCCATTACCTTCAGACCGGTAACCATCCTGGTATAAACAGAAGCCATATAGCTTAAAATTAATCTTCTGATTGGCCAGTTTAAAACGGAAACTCCGTTAATATATCTTGATCCTATTACCAGGTCATAGCCTTCAAGTATTTTAGCAATGAATATTTTCAGATACTTCGGGTCATGCGAAAAATCTGCGTCCATCTCAAATACATAATCATAATTATTTTTAATAGCATATTTAAAACCCGCAACGTAAGCAGTCCCCAGTCCGGATTTCTTCTCCCGCTTAAGAATATTTACATGTTCATTTTTCAGACCTCCGGCTAATTCTGCCGTCCCGTCGGGTGAATTATCATCCACAATGAGTATATCATATTCATTTTCCGGTG
>JBBRTN010000373.1:0-2869 GCA_038244395.1 Ignavibacteria bacterium | reverse complement strand
TTCGAAAACGCAAATAGATATAACAGATTCACGCAAATATTTTTTGGTATTATCTAGTGAGAATAATCCCCTTTCCGGATTAATTGCTGGCAGTGATTTTCTTAGTGTGAAAGGAAAAGTCATCCTCGACATTCAGCGCCGCCGCGCCATAGAGCGTAATCACACCGCAACCCATCTGGTTCACGAAGCTCTTCGAAGGATTCTCGGCGCTCATGTGAAGCAGCTTGGCTCACTGGTTCATAATGAATATCTCAGATTTGATTTCCCTCATTTTCATAAACTGACAGATGAACAAATCATAGAAATAGAAGAGATGGTTAATTCAAAAATACAGGAGCAGATTAATGTTTTTACAGATGTAGATATTTCAATCGGTGAAGCGAATAAAATTCCGAATGTAAAAAAATTTTTCGGAGATAAATACGGTGATAAAGTAAGAGTCGTACACATCGATGATAATTTCAGTATTGAATTCTGCGGAGGCACTCATGTAAAGAATACGAATGATATCGGGCTTTTCAAAATAACGAAAGAAGAAAGTATCGCCTCAGGGACGCGCAGGATTTTTGCGCGGACAGGAGAAGGAGTCATCGAATTGTTCAAAGAAAAAATTACTGATATTGAAAGAATAATTAATGACCTTCCGGGTAATTATGCAAATGATTTTAAAGCCGCTGTCAATTCATTTAGCATGGATCTGTCAAAAGCAGATTTCCGGGATGTTGATTTATTGAAGAAACTGATTTTATTTCAGAATGATACTCTTGCATCACTTCATGAAGCAAGAGATATTTATATGGAAGAGAAGAAAAAGCTGGATAAGCAACTTCTCAAACAGAATCTTTCTAAAGTTTTTGAAAGGTTAGATGAAATAATTTCGAAGCCGCTGAATGGAAGCGGAGAAAACGGATTTAATATTATCGCGGGCAGAATGGATTTGAACAGCATGGATGAGTTTAAGGAAATCGGGGATGAACTCAGGAAGAAAGTCACGAACGGTGTTGCGCTTATTGCAGTCGTTCTTAATGACAAAATAAATCTCGTCTGCTCGGTAAGTGATAATTTAATAAAAGAAAAAAATCTGAATGCCGGGAAGATTGTATCAGAAGCGGCGAAAGAGCTTGGAGGAGGAGGAGGAGGAAAACCTTACCTGGCAACAGCCGGCGCAAAGGATATCTCAAAGCTCGATGAAGTATTGAATAAATTTCCTTCCGTGCTGCAAAAATAAAAAAAGCAAAAGTGACAGTAAGGTAATAGTAAAAATTAACCGGACTAATTTTAAAAAAGATAAATGAAAGTAATAATACCTGTAGCAGGCTTTGGCACACGACTAAGGCCGCATACTCTGCACAACCCGAAAGTTTTGCTTAACGTCGGAGGCAAGCCGATGATACATTATATAATAGAGCAGCTGATAAAAGACAAGATAGCAACGTCAATAATTTTAGTCACCGGTTTTCTGGGAGATAAGATAAAAGATTATCTGGATAATACTTTTAAATTTAAGTTTGACTATGTCGAGCAGGCGGAGGCAAAAGGGCTCGGGCATGCGGTATACTGTGCGAAGAGTGTTTTCAAAAATAAGAAAGACGATACTCTGATAATATTAGGCGATACTTTGTTTGATGTTGATTTAAAAAAAATGACGCGGGATAAGGATTCCGTTATAGGCGTTAAGGTTGTAGATGATCCGAGAAGGTTTGGTGTCGTGGAAAAAGGACAGGACGGATACATCACAAGGTTTATTGAGAAACCCGCATCGAAAGAAATTTCATCTTCAAACGAAGCTATCGTCGGATTATATTATTTAAAAAATTCCCTGCACTTGTTCAAAGGACTGGAGCACATTATGAAAAATAATATCACTGTCAAAGGTGAGTTTCAGCTGACGGATGCCCTGGAATATATGATTAACAATAATGAGAAGATGAAGACATTTTATGTTGACGGCTGGCTTGACTGCGGGAAACCGGAGACATTGCTCGAAACAAACAGGTATCTGCTTAAGAAAAACCAAATGGCAGGAAACAAAAACGAAAAGACTTTTAAGAATACAAAAATCGTTAAGCCTGTGTTCATCGGAAAGAATGTTAACATTGAGAGCAGTGTGATTGGTCCATACACTACCATTAATGATAATTGTACTATTAAGAACAGCATTATACAGGACAGCATTCTTGAGAAATCTTCCACTGTGGAAAACTGTACACTTATCGATTCACTGATAGGTGAAGGTGCTTCAGTAAAAAGAGATGCCCTGAAGATTAGTATCGGAAATTATTCAGAGATATAAAATAAAGATATGACAAATAAAAAATTCGAACAATTTACCGATGACCTGTTCAATATTTATCTTGAACTCAATCCTGCAGAAGGCGTTAACATTGGATTACATGAGTATGACGGCAGACTCGGAAACATTACCAAAGAAGGAATCAGAAAAACAATTGAAACATATAAAAATCTGAGAGACACTCTTAATTCAATTAAGCGGGAAGAATTGTCCGGAGAAAATAAACTTGATTATGACATTTCATTGTGGGGGATTGAATCTGAATTGTTCAGCATTGAAGAAATGCAGGGATATAAATTTAATCCAATGACCTACGCTTCAATTTTCAGTGGCATTGATAATTATGTAAGCCGTGACTATGCGCCGTTTGATGAAAGACTGAAATCAATAATAGAAATTATAAACAAAGTGCCGGAAACCCTTGCGGTTGCAGAAGAGAATTTGTCCCAAACATTACCGAAGATTCTCTGCAAATACGCTAAACAGTTTTCCGAAGGATATGAAAATTTTTTCCGTAATGAACATCTGAATGTCATAAAAAAAAATACAAAGAATGAAAATATAATATAACAAAAC
>JBBRTN010000372.1:0-2911 GCA_038244395.1 Ignavibacteria bacterium | reverse complement strand
ATTATTTTAAACGGAAAAATTTTTAAATCATATTCTTGAGAAATAAATATTTCATTGTCGGCGGTGCAGGTTTTATAGGCAGTCATCTTTGCAGGAAAATTTTCCGGGAAGATCCGGATTCTCATATAACCATTTATGATAATTTTTCTTCGGGAAAGGAATGGCATCTTCAGGAAATAATCAATAATAAAAATTTGATTATAATTAAGGGAGATGTTAAGGACATTGATTTACTGACTGAATCTATGAAGGGTTATGATACAGTCTATCACTTCGCTTCGAATCCGGATATTGCAAAAGCCATGACGCAGCCGGATATAGATTTTTGGGAAGGTACGTATCTGACAAATAATGTCCTGGAAGCAATGAGGAAATGCGGAGTTAAGAATTTATTATATGCATCCGGGAGCGGTGTATATGGTGATGCAAAATATACTGAAACAGCAGAAGACTATTCTCCACAGCTGCCTGTCTCTACTTACGGCGCGAGCAAGCTGTCGTGCGAAGCTTTGATTTCATCTTACTGCTATATGTTCGATATGAATGCAGCTGCTTTCAGATTTGCAAATGTTGTGGGTCCTAACCAGACGCACGGAGTCGGCTACGACTTCATAAAAAAATTGTTAAAAGATAATTCAAAGCTTGATATTATGGGAGACGGAACTCAAAGCAAGTCTTACATATTTGTAGATGATGTGCTTGATGCAATGAGATTAATTGAAAGAAAATTTCTGAACGGTTTTTCTTATTTTAATGTGTCAACGAAGGACTATATCAGTGTAACGGAAATTGCCGGTATTACAACAGAAATTATGAACCTGAAAAATGTAAATTACATTTTTGCAGGAGGAGACAGAGGATGGAAAGGTGATGTACCTGTAGTCAGACTTAACTCTGATAAAATCCGCAGCAAGGGCTGGAGCAATAAGTACAATACTTCCGAAGCAGTAAGGCTCTCAGTCAAATCCATTTATGAAGATGCATTGAATAATAAATTCGGCTGGAAGGAGATGACAGTATGATAATTTCAAGAGCACCTGTCAGAATCTCAATGGGCGGCGGAGGAACGGATCTCCCTTCTTATTATGAAAAACACGAAGGATTTTTGCTCGCAGCAAGCATCAATAAATATGTTCACATACTGCTTAACAAAAGATTCGAGAATTCAATAAGACTTTCATACTCCAAAACAGAAATAGTAAAAAATGTAAATGAGATTGAGCATAATATTTTTAAATTTTGTCTGAAGCATACCGGCATTAAAAAACAGGTTGAAATAGTTTCCATAGCTGATGTTCCTTCAAATTGCGGACTCGGAACTTCCTCTACCTTTACCGTTGCTTTACTCAGTGCATTATTTTCTTACAAGAGAGAATATCATTCACTCGAAAAACTTGCAGAGGCAGCTTGCCACATTGAAATCAATTTGCTGAAGGAACCCATAGGAAAGCAGGACCAGTACGCCTCTGCATTCGGAGGATTCAACGCATATACTTTTCATAAAGACGGAAATGTTACTGTGGCGCCGCTCAATATTTCAGAAGGCTCGCTGATGGAATTACAGAATAATATGTTTTTATTTTATCTTAATAAAAAAAGGTCTGCCGGAGATATATTGAAAGAGCAGAACAAAAAAACAAAGAGTAATAATGCTGACATCGTAAACCGGCTTCATAAAATCAAGGACATCGGTTTATACACAAAAGAAATTTTGGAGAAGAATAAAATAAATGAGTTCGGTGAACTTCTTCACGAGCACTGGTTAATAAAAAAAGGATTATCTAAGAAAATTTCAGATCCTTTTATTGATGAGGTTTATGAAGTTGCAAAAAAAAACGGGGCGCTTGGCGGAAAGTTAATAGGAGCCGGCGGCGGGGGGTTTTTACTTTTCTATTGTCCTTATGAAAAAACAAAATTCTTATCGGCATTGAAAAAGTTTGGCCTTACTCCTACATGGTTTGCATTTGAAAGAGACGGAGTCAAAACAGGATTTTATAATTAAATTTTTTTGCAGGTTTGATTTCCACTTTAGTTTTACTTGCCGGAGGAAAGGCTACAAGATTGAGACCTGTCACGGAGACTATTCCAAAATCGATGCTTGAAGTCGGAGGAAAGCCTTTCATTGCTCATCAGCTTGAACTCGTGAGGAATAAAGGAATTGATAAAGTAGTAGTATGCGCAAGTTATCTCGGCGAGCACATCAGAGAATATGCAGGAGACGGGAGTAAGTTTGGGCTGAAGGTCGAATATTCATTTGACGGTGAAAAACTTCTCGGCACCGGCGGCGCTGTTAAAAAAGCGCTGGTGTTGCTTGATGATAATTTTTTTGTTATGTATGGTGATTCCTATTTAGATACTGATTTTAAGATTATTAATGAATATTTTTTTGAAAGAAAAAAAGACAGATACGGACTCATGACGGTATTTATGAATGAAGGCAAGTGGGACAAAAGCAATATTGAATTCGAAAACGGAAGCATAATCAAGTATGATAAGAAATCAGCCGGTGAGAAAATGAGATATATTGACTACGGGCTCGGGATACTGACTCACAGGGCATTTGAAGACTTTAAAGATACAGATGAATTTGACCTGGAGTTGGTTTATAAAAATCTTCTGAATAAAAATGAATTGCTTGGTTTTGAAGTGAAGGAAAGATTCTATGAAATCGGTTCGTTCAACGGGCTGGAAGAAACGGAAAAACGGCTCGCGGTAAACAGGTAATGTAGATGAGTAATTGTAAGTGAGTTATTGAATTATTCGGTAATTGTTTCGGACATAAATTATTTGAAAATTTAATTTTAATTTTAATTCAGATGGAAGATAAAAATTATATTGATAAATATCTCGCGGAAGTAATTGAAATTACGAATAAGATTGACCGGAAGGAAATTGAAAAAATGATCGGTGT
>JBBRTN010000371.1:0-2916 GCA_038244395.1 Ignavibacteria bacterium | reverse complement strand
GGATTGAGGAACCAACAAGTCCAGATGATATTCTTGGACATGCTAGAATAGCCCGAGCCATTGAACCCATAGGTGTCGCAACGGGAGAAATGTGCCAAAATAGAATTATTTTTAAACAATTAATTTTTTAATTAAAAGCTATCTTTTCTTAATCTTAATATTAAATATATCAGGACGAATTGTCAAATTGAAACCTAAGAATTATTCAAAACTATGAGAAGAAAATTGCAACTGCATTAGAATAGATGAACGAAGGCAAGCCAAGAAACGGGAAGTATATAAGAAAATAAACAATTTTTAATTTTAAAATATAAGATGAAAATAATATCTAAACTTTTATTAATGTTTTTATTTACAATAGTATCAGGATGCGAAAGCAAGGAGCCGGTTGATACGACAAAGAAAGTCGATCAGACAAAGAAGACAATAGAAGAAGCAAAAGAAATGCAGCCGAAAATATTCAGAGGAATGTACAGTCATATAGATAATAAAATTAATTTACTTGACTGCGATTCAAAGAAGGAATATCTCGTTTCTCAAAGCGGTGAAAATGGAAACGTAGAAAGAGTTTATTCTGCAATTATAAAAAGTGACAGCAAGGCAAAGACGCTTTATGTTGAAACTGAGGGCTTTACTTCAGTCCAGGAAAAGCAGACAGGCAAAGGGTTTGACTCGGTACTTATAATAACAAAGCTTGTAAAGTTTGATCCATCTCTTAACTGTAAATAGCTTCTGAAAAAACACGGCAGGTCAAATACACCTGCCGCGCTGTGATTCGGTTTTTTATTTTATCAAAACCATTCTCTTCACATCCGAAAACTCTCCGGATTGTATCTTATAAAAATATACACCGCTGGGAAGACTGCCTGCATTAAAGATGACCGAATACTCACCCTCATTCTGCTTTTCATTTACAAGAGTAGCAACTTCTTTTCCAGATACAGCATAAATTTTTAAAGAAACATAATTTGCCATGGGCAATTCATAATTAATTTTTGTAACAGGATTAAAAGGGTTGGGATAATTTTGATATAATTTATAATCACCGGCAATCAGATTCCCGTTTGTATTAATTCCAACCGGAGGTGCATCAGAAGTATCAACATCAATATTATACATCAGGCCGCCGTTGCCGAACTGCCTGGCATTAACAGCTTTACCGCTCGCGACTACAGTCCTGCCGTCGCCGGAAGTATTGCAGTAAAAAAATGAGCCGGGAGTATTCACTTTAAAAATAGGAACGTTTCCGAGAAATGTTTTGAATATATATAAATCTTCTGTTGTGTTATTAAATTCTCCCCATGATGATGCGGACAAGATGTTCGCGCTTTTTGAAAATGATACAGCAGTCACTTCATCACCGCATCCGGAGTATGTCCATAAAGGAACGCCGCTTCCCGAACGCTTAAAGACCTTGACCTTTCCGTCGAATGTGCTGGAGGTAAGAAAGTTAAGTGTACCTGCTGCAATATAATCGCCGTCGTAGCTGATATCGACCGATGTATACCAGTTATAAAACATTCCGGGAGGTTCATAATTCTGCCAGAGAAAATTATATGTCGTGCCGTTCCATTGATAGACTCTTAAGTAACCGGAATAATTTATAGTTGCGATGACGCTTCCGTCTCCGCTTATTCCCTGGAATGACTGCGTACCGTTTCCCGGCGAACCGGGATTTATTAAGCCTTTATATACCAGCTGACCCGAAAAAGATTTTATTATAAAAAATTCCTGATAAGTATTTACAATAATAAGCGAATCGTTTCCCGACATTTTAAGTCCCTGTATGGAAGCATTTGCGCCGCTTGTCGAAGGTACAATCTTATAACTCCACACAGGAATGTTTGAGTCCGAGTTGAAACCGAAAACTGTGCTCGAGTCCTGTCTTGAGGAGCCGCACACAAGAAATTTCCCGTCTTTAGTTACTTCAAGCGGAGATGCAATACCTGTATCCCTTAAAAGCGTGAGATCAAAATTAAAAAACGGAACATTGCTGACAGAGTCGAAGAGATAAACATTATGATAAGACCCGGTTCCAATCACGCTGCCTGTATCCGATATTGTCACATAGTTAAGGTAGACAAGCGGGCTGGTTGAAAATTGCCAAATGGGATTTGAGTTTAAATTCCCGTAAAGCGAAATTCTGAAATTGTTTAAGTCCCAGCCCGTCACATTATATTTACCGTTGCCGCTGGTAAAGCAGTAATCGCCTATTGCAGCCGGCTCTGTATATGCCCATCTTATATTCGTATTGCTGAGCGGGTTTAGCGGGTTTATTGAATTTTCCACAGAAGTATTTTTCCCTGAGCCGCTATTCGGCAAAGGATTCATCACTGTCTTCGTTTTATATGACCCGTTTTCGAATACAATGATATCTTTTTTGCCGGTTACATTTTCCTGTGAAAATGAGATGCCTGAAATGAAGATAAATAAAAGTATAAATTTTTTCATAATAAAAAATATTAAGGTTTATAAAATTGTTTTTTGTATGTAGTTTTATTTCACGAGCATCATCTTCCTTACATCTGTGTAATCATTTGCAAGCAGCTTATAAAAATAAACACCACTTGTTAGGTTGTATTGCTGAGCATTAAAAGTCAGTGAATAGTTTCCCGCGGAATAAAATTTATTGTCAATGAGGTCTGTAATTTTTTTACCGCTCATATCATAAACAGAAAATGTAACAGCAGAAGACCGACTTATTATGAAATTTATTTTTGTTTCAGGATTAAATGGATTAGGATAATTTTGCTCCAGCTCGAATGATTTAATTTCGGTAATACTATTTGTAATACTTGTTGCCGGGGTAACATTAATTAAAAAATTTTCCGCGAAATTCCAGCCGTCATTGTTTGGAGTAGTATCATGGTTGGTGGAATTTCCGTTAGCAAATAAAGTATCAACTACATTTGAAAT
>JBBRTN010000370.1:0-2929 GCA_038244395.1 Ignavibacteria bacterium | reverse complement strand
TAATCACGGGAAAGTTTTTGACTACCTTGCATACGGATATAAGACAAGCAACGACGAGACGTTTTTTAAAGACATCAATGAATTAAAGCCCGCTCATAATATTATAATCAGGGGAAAAGAGATGAAGATTTTAAAGTTCTGGGATTTCAAAAGCGGAGAGGAAAAAATAAATGATAATAATAAGAGCAAGCTGAGTTTTTTATTGGAGGATTCTGTTAAGTTAAGATTTCGCAGTGATGTGCCGGTATCAATATTACTCAGCGGCGGTTTGGATTCATCGATCATTGCCTCCATCGCGGATGAATTAATCGAAAGCGAAGAAATAAACAATAAACAAGTGACAGCATACTCGGCTGTGTTTCCGGGCTTTAAATTCGATGAGTCGGGAATCATCAGTGAATTTTTGAAAAGCTGTAACCATATTAAGTCCGTTCATATAATTCCGGATTTTGAAAATTTGCCCGACTCAGTAAACGATTTTGTTTATGGAATGGGCGAGCCCGTATTTAATACCACAAGCTTTGCTCATTACTGTCTTATGAAAGAAATAAAAAAAGAGAATGTAAAAGTTGTGATGAACGGTCAGGGAACAGACGAAGCCTGGTGCGGGTATGAAAAATATATACTCGGATACTATCTGCTAGATTTGCTGATTTCCAGTCCGCAGAAGTTTTTGTCAGAGATGAAAAATTTTAATAAGAAGAAAATTTATTCTTATAAATATATTTTATCACAGACAGTGAAGGCAATTATTTCAAGAAGATACTCATCTTATCTGCGGTCTGCATATCGTGAAAAAATATTCGGCTGTCTCTCAGGAGATTTTACAAAAATGAACTACAGCTATTTTAAAAATCCGGTCTATAAAAAATTTTCGTCAGGAAATCTATCGGGCTACCTGAAGAATAATATTCAATACCAGGGATTTAATCAGATACTTCATTATGAAGACCATTCATCAATGCTTAATTCCATTGAGATGAGATCCCCTTTCATTGATTACAGGATCATGGAATTTGCATTTGAAATTCCGTCAGAAGAGAAACTTGGTAATGGAATTACAAAAAAAATACTAAGAGAAGTATTTAAAGAGAAGCTTCCTGAGTCGATAATTAATAATAAACAAAAAATCGGCTTTGTCACTCCGTTTGAAAAAAATTTTATTGAGCAAAGCCGGATGAAACAGTTTCTTGATGATTTGATGAATTCCGATTCTTTTAAAAGCAAAACAATATTCGATACAGGAAAAATTAAAAAAATTTTCGGTGAGAAAAAAAGTTATCCTGAATTCCCATTTTGGAGGATAATCAACCTGGAGCTTTGGTCACAGGTTTACAATATTAAAAATTTATAGTTATTATTTTCAAAGCTTTCAAATTATTATTTATAATTTTCAATTTACTGTTTAGTATTTAAAATTTAAAATTGCGAGACGCATTAAAAATAAGAGTAATTGTTCTTCAGCGCATACTGCCTCATTACAGGAAGGATTTTTTTAAAAAATTACGGGAAATTTTTAACGAAATGAAAATAATTTACGGACAGCCTTACCCGACTGAACCTCTTGACAATGCAGACAAACTCGATAAGGAATATTATTTTAAAAAAAAGAATTATTATTTTAATTATTTTAATTATTTCAATAAGGCAGGAAAAATTTTCCTCTCCGGGATTTACAGTGAAATCCTAAAGACAAGACCCGATGTGATCATCACAGGATTTAACGCAGGTAATCTGAATGTATATGTGTTATTTTTTCTGAAAATTTTCATGAGGTACAGGCTGATTCTCTGGAGCTTTGGATATGATCCTTTTGCAGGCTTCAGTCCGGATAAAAGGTTCATAGATAAAGTCCGTTTATATTTTTATCAGAATGCTGATGCTGTAATTTTTTATTGGGAGGAAGGAAGAAAGATCGTTGCGGACTTTTCGAAACATACAGGACATTACTTTGTTGCTCCGAATACTCTTGATACTACAAAGCAGCTGGAGTTAAAATCAGAATTCGATAAAGCGGGAAAGGAAAAATTAAAAAATGAACTTGGAGTAACAGAAAAATTTCATTTTGTGTATGTCGGAAGATTGCTGGACATAAAGCAGACTGACCTGCTCCTTAAAGCATTTGGTATCATTGAAATAGATATAAGGAACTGCCGGCTGACGATTATTGGTGATGGTCCTGAATCGGGAAGATTAAAATTATTGTCGGAAGAGCTGAAATTAAAAAACATAAAATTTAAAGGTGAGATACTTGATGATGAAATTACAGGAAAATGGATTTATCTCAGCGATGCCTTTGTGATGCCGGGGCGGCTCGGGCTATCGGTGGTTCATTCTTTTTGCTACGGGACGCCGGTAATTTCAATGCTCAAGAAAGACCCGTATCACAGCGAGGGTATCGGGTATATAAAAAACGGCATGAATGGATTTCTCGTTGAAGACGGTAATTACATTGAGATAGCTGAGAAAATGAAAACGATTATTTTAAATCCGGAGTTGTCGGATGGATTAAGAATGAATGCTGTCTCAACTGCGAAGAATGATGCTTCAGTCGGGAAAATGTTAGAAGGATTTGAAAACGCAGTCGGGCATGCAAAAAATAAATCAGACTGAGCTATTCCTTTTAATTATATTGACATTACTTTTAGAAATGATTTAGTTAATGATACCCCAGGAAAATTTATATAAACCGGGAGCAGACTCAGCTCCCTGATTTTGAATTTTAAAATAATATTTTGACAGAAAATAAAAATGCATTAAAGGAAAAACCGGCAGATATTGCCAAATTTAATATTGATAATATGATTAAAATCCCGGCGGGAAAATTTCTTATGGGTTCAGAGAATTATTATCCTGAAGAAAAACCTGTTCATGAAGTTTCTGTGGACGAATTTTATATGGATAAGTATGAAGTTACAAATGAAGAGTT
>JBBRTN010000369.1:0-2930 GCA_038244395.1 Ignavibacteria bacterium | reverse complement strand
CCCTGATTTCAGGGAGGGGGCAAATTGTGCTAGATTCAGACTTTATCTATTAAAGAAAATCTTTCTTAGCACTTTCTCCCCCTGATTTCAGGGGGAGTCAGAGGGGGTAAATTTAGATTGAACAAAATTTAAACAGACTCTTATACGAATTCAAAATTCGTATTTGGATCAATGTGTCCATTTTTGAAAAAGTATTTGAAACATTTTTAAAAATTACTCTTCAAATAACTGATAACATGTTTGTTAGTAAAATTGGCAAAATATTTGTAACAGACTTTACCTCTCGCTGTCACAATATAGAATTGTACAATTTTATGCGATACACATTTTTTTATCAAAATTGGACTTTATGTCAAATTTAAACTGCATGCTTTTATACCTCACACAATTAAACTTCACTTTACTTATGAATTTTTCGGATGTTCCGATTTTTTCTTAATTCTTTAAAATTAGTATTCACAAAAAAAACAAAAATCATGAAAAAACAATTACTTATTTTAATGGCAATGGCCCTGTTTTTAACGGGGAATTTGTTTGCACAAACGCTTATCAATGCAAACACGTATCGGATGAACTCAGCGAATAGCAGCCCAGTGGGAATCGTCCCAACTGTGCTAATTCCTGCTAATTCAGACCAGGTAGCTTCTGTAGTAACCCCGATAGGATTTACTTTCACGTTTGCAGGAACCGCCTATACACAGTTTTCAGTCAATGAAAATGGGTTAATGACATTGGGTAGTACCCGGATTTCCGGAACCGCATCCAATAATCAAATGAATGCAGCAACTCCAAATCCCAAAATTGCCCCTTACTGGGATGACCTTGCAACCGGCACTAATGGTAGTGTTTCATATTATCTATCTGGAACTGCACCTGCCAGGGTATTATACGTAAATTGGAATGTTACCGTTCCTAAAAATACTGCCGGAGCTGCGAATGCTACATTCCAGGTTCAATTGTATGAGAATCCTCTCGGATCTTACCCGTCTCAAGGAAATATATTTTTTGAATTTAGTGCAAAATTCCCGACAAATAGCAATTTTTATTCGATGGGAATCGCAGCTTCATCAACCGACTTCTCAAGTGTGAATGTTACAGGGGATACTTACGCGACGGCTGTATATGGAACGTCCATTGATAATTGGACAAATTCTCCCGCTCCCACGACATCTGCTAAAAGATATCAATATTCAACTGATAATACTGCTCCAAACATAACTGCATTAACACTACCATTAGGAAGTGGAACTGGGAACAGAACTTTGACCGCAACTATCCTAGACGATGGAGGGTCAGTAAACTCAGGCGTACCGCCAACTGGAACTTATGTGCCGCGTATATATTATAAAAAAAGTACTGATGTAAATTATGTTTCTACTCCGGGCAATTTAGCATCTGGAACCTGGACTTTTACAGTTGACCACTCGCTGATTGGTGGAGTTGTTGAAGGAGACCAGATTTCTTATTTTATAGTTGCTCAAGACAATGGAGCTTATAAAGGATCTCCAAATATTAAATCAAGTCCGGCAGGAGTTGTTGCAATAGATGTGAATACAATTACAACTCCACCTGCAACTCCACTTTATTATACAATACCCATCTCATTTTCAGGTACAAAAACAGTTGGTACGGGAGGTGATTTTACATCATTAACTCTGGCAGGTGGTTTGTTTGACCAAATTAATTCCGGCCAGCTAACCGGTAATCTGACAGTTAATATTATCAGTGATCTTACTTCTGAAACAGGATTAAAATCTCTAAATGCATGGGCTAACGGTACTGGTGGACCTTTTACCGTTACCATCAATCCCGTGGGGAATAGAATCGTTTCAGGAATAACAGTAAATGGAGGTAATGGTAGTGTAATTCCTTTAAATGGGGTAACAGGCGTTACAATAGACGGATTAAATGACGGTACCAACTCATTGACATTTATTCAAACCGGACAATATTATATTGGTTCAGTAATTGACCTAAAAGGCGCTTCAAATAATCTAATCACAAGAGTTACAGTTAAAGGATATGGAGCTAGTAATAACGTAATATCAATTACAACCGCTGCTTTACCAGCTAGTAATAATAAAATTAGTTATTGTAATTTAACCTCTACTACCACTATAATTAATAATGTGGGAAATGGGATAAGCTTTATCAATGCCGCTGGTACAGTCGTTACAGGAGACCATAATATTATAGACAATAATAGGATAACGGATTTAGCATATAACGGAATTACTACTTATTCGCAAAACTTTAACTCAGGTAATTTCTCCAACACTACTATTTCTAACAATGAAATCTACAATACTGTTGGAACAGCAGCGAACAATAACTTCAGAGGTATATATATTGCAAATGCGGTTGTTGGAATAACTAATGTTTTTAACAATAAGATACACGATCTGTTTGTCCAGTTAACATCTGGATCTTCAGGAATTCCCGGCATACTAACTGCGGCGCCTACAGGTACAACTACAAACATTTACAATAATATTATTTACTTAGATACTTCACCTGCTCAGGCAAATCTAACATGGTCAGGTATTCAAACTACCGGAGCTGGAACGGCAAATATTTACTATAACTCAATTTATATAGGGGGTACAAATGTAACTGCAGGAAACAGCTATGGAATTTACAGAGGGGGCACCGGTACCACCAATATTTTGAATAACGCCGTGCTGAATGCCCGTTCAAACAGCACAGGTACAGGGTTTCATTACGGAATTTACACAACAAGTACCACTGCACTTACCTCAAATTATAACGATATTTTTGTAAGTGGAACTGGCGGAGTATTTGGATTTAGCACAGTTAACAAGTTGACCTTGGCTGACTGGCAAACAGCAACAGCAAAAGACGCTAATTCCCTAAGTGCTGATCCGATGTTTACATCTGCAACCAATTTGCTGCCATTGGCCGGCTCACCT
>JBBRTN010000368.1:0-2932 GCA_038244395.1 Ignavibacteria bacterium | reverse complement strand
TCCGTCCGCAGTCGGATGAATTTCATGATTACCGCGGGTATGCGGGTAGAATTGCCGGCGGGGTTTTCAAGCCGGGAGATGAAGTAATGGTTTTGCCATCAGGATTTAATTCGAAAATAAAATCAATAGATACATTCAGCGGTAACATCGAAGAGGCATTCGCTCCAATGTCAGTCGCAATTACACTTGAGGATGATATTGACATCAGCCGCGGGGACATGATTGTCAGGATAAACAACAAGCCCGAGGTTGGTCAGGATATAGACATTATTTTGTGCTGGCTTAACAATAATCCTCCGAATATTAATTCAAAGTACCTTGTGATGCACACTACAAAGGATGTAAAAGCAATTATCAAGGAAATTAATTATAAGATTGACATCAATACACTTCACAGAATGGAAGATGATAAAAATATCAGAATGAATGATATCGCCAGAGTAAAGTTAAGAACAACGCAGCCGTTATTTTATGACAGCTATGATAAAAACAGGAATACGGGGAGTTTGATTTTAATTGATGAAGGAACCAAGGAGACAGTTGCTGCCGGAATGATAATTTAGAATACTAACACTGAATTATCCCATACAATTTATAATTTTTAAAAAGAAATAATTAGCTTTATTCTGACTTAGCCAGGCATTACTGCTAAACAGTTGGAGCGCATGGATAAAACCAAAAGTCAGTTAACTCAAAGTCGTACACTCATTTTTTTCAGGGAAAATTTAAGATTTTATTAATTTTCATTAAGATGGATTATGAAGATTGCAATAATGCAGCCGTATATTTTTCCTTATATCGGTTATTTTCAATTAATCAATTCATCCAATAAATTTGTAATTTATGATGACGTTAACTTTATAAAAAAAGGATGGATCAACAGAAACAGGATTCTCGTTAATGGCAAAGCGAATTTATTTTCAATTCCTCTCGAAAAATCCAGCCAGAACAAATTAATAAATGAAACAGTAATTTCGGATAATGCAATCTGGAAACATAAGTTTCTCAGGACAATTGAACTTGCATACTCCAAGGCTCCGTTCTTTGATGACGTATTCAAATTAATTTCGGATGTAATAAGAAACGAGGAAATCAATATTTCAAAATTTATTTTTAAAAGTCTTAATTTAATTTGTAATTATCTTGAAATAAAAACAGAGATTGTTGCATCATCATCGGTTTATAATAATTCCGGTTTTAAAAATCAGTTCAGGATAATTGATATCTGCAGGAAAGAAAATGCGAGCCTTTATATCAATCCGGTTGGCGGGACAGAATTATATTCCCGGGATTTATTCCGCAAAAATGAAATTGAAATAAAATTTTTAAAATCAAAACCCGCAGTGTATAAACAATTCGATGATAATTTTATAGATTCACTTTCGGTAATTGACGTCCTTATGTTTAATTCAAAAGAGAATGTAAAAGAGCTTCTTAACGAGTATGAACTTTTATGACTGCCTGACTGCAAGCTGCAGTTTTAAATTAAAAATATTTGAATTATAATAGTTAATATTTTAATATTTTAATATTTTAATATTTTAATAATAGTATATGAATTACTTTAAAAAAATAGATTACCGTAATTTCACCAATGCGTCGGAAGAGCTGAAAAACAATATGCCTGGTTATCAGTTAATACATCTTGCAGATTTTACATTTGATGTGAGTACCGATGAATTTTACAAATCAGTTTCGGATAGTCTTGGCGAAACACAGCCGATCAATGAAGATAAGAAAACCGGACTGCTGACAGGTGAACGATGGATTGATATTACGTTTGATCCCGCAGAGCCTGATAAATACAGGTCAAGTAAGACACGCCAGCCTTTTCATACGGACGATTCTTATATTGAAATAGACGGCGCTGAAGGAAGAGTCACATTTTTTTACTGCGAGTCGCAGGCTAATATAGGAGGCGCGACTACATTCCTGAAATCAGACGATATAATTAATGCGCTGACCTTCGATGAAGAGTTTCAGCTGTTGGAAGACCTTCATAAAATACCCGTTAAATTTTCAAAGTCAGACAGTGTAAAAGTAAGGACAATATTAAATGAGGATGCGGTTGGTAAGATATGGAACTGGAACTGGCATTGCGTTGATAAGGACAACAGTTCCGAAGCTTTAGGCCTTGCAAAAAGATTTCATGATTTCCTGGAAAACAGAATTCTGATGGCAGGCTTAGCTATGAGCGTCCATTTATTGCCGGGTGAAGCTGTATTCTTTCACGACCACAGACTGCTGCACGGCAGAAACGCATTCTTCACCAAAGAATTTGGCGGAAGGAAATTAATAAAAGGTGCTTTTGTCCTGAAATAAAATTGTACTGAAATCTTCCCGAATTATTTTTGATAGTAAAGTTTTTTTTCTTTTGTTACTCCCCAGTATTTAAGCATCTCTGCATTTAATTCCGATTCTTTATAATCCTTTATTTTATCCCATGACATTACGGTGCAGTCGCTGCTGACTATGACAACACTTTCGGTTGATTCTGAGATTTGATTTAAAGCATTTCTCTCGCAGCTGTTATTTCCGGATGTGGATTTATTTTCATAACAATAAACGGATAAATAGAGAATTATTACAATTGAAAATATAATTTTAAATTTGCCTGAAAGATTGAATATTAAAAAATACGAGCTCAAACCGAAAATCAATATTAAAGATAACGTCACGGGAAGTATTATATCAAAGCTCAGAATATCCGGACGATAAATTCTATAACCGCCTAATGGAAGCAGCAGAATATAAATTACGCTGCATACAATAGTCCATTTTAAAAAATTTAAAATTTTCCTGCCGTACCCGTCAACAGCATTAAAATATTTTCTGATCAACAAAGCGTTAACCGTAACCATTACAATTAATATTAAAACAAAAGGCATCTGAAAGAACAGTTTGACAAACCCGCCGGGGAGCAGCGCATAAC
>JBBRTN010000367.1:0-2933 GCA_038244395.1 Ignavibacteria bacterium | reverse complement strand
TTACCCAAATATTGATAAGCCGTTTCCATATTTCCTTTATAATATCTGGGCAGGAAAACAAATGCAACTATTATTCTTCCTACCAGAAAACCAAGAGCAAGCTGAAGAAAATTCATGTTCGTAATATATGCAAGACCGGGAATGCTTATGAAAGTCAGAGTGCTCGTTTCCGTTGCTACAACTGAAAAACACGCCGCCCACCATGGGATTGTATTCGAACCTAGAAAATAATCTTTTGCGGAGGTTTGTTTACCGGACGAGTAAATACCGATGAATGCAACAGCAATTAAATAAATAACTACAATCGCATAATCGATTGAAGAAAAATGCATCTGAATTTTTTAAAATTATGAATAGAACTTATTTAAAATTTAAAAAAATATTCATCACATCATGTTAAGCTAAATCTCTCTTTTATAAAATATCCTCTTTCATTTACTCCAATCTTCGCGCATTCATTAAAAGGGTCGTGCTCGAAGAATACCGTCCAGTTATTTTCTGCAATGTCCTTAAGATATTTCTTCTTTTCATCCAATGTAGTAAGCGGAAATAAATCATAACCCATTATGTAAGGAGCGGGAATATGACCGGCGGTCGGAATCAAATCGGCAGTATACAAAACAGTATTCGTGCCGTCCGAAATTTTGATCATCTGCATATTATTTGTATGCCCGTTAACTGGAAGCAATGTTATAAACTCGTCAAATTTATATTCATCATTCAGTAAATTCAAAACTTTATTTTCTTCGAGTGGTTTATAATTCTCCGGAAAAAAACTTGCCCTGTCTCTTTCACTGGGATTCAGCGCCCATTCATATTGCTTTTTCTGAACGTAATATGTTGCATTTGGAAAAGCCGGTTTTAATTTTCTCTCTTCATCATAATATGTACTTCCGCCCGCGTGGTCAAAATGCAGATGAGTCAATATTACATCGGTAATATCTTCTTTCTTTAAATTTAAATTCTCCAGACTCTTCTCCAGTGTATAATGTGAAAAGTCTACATCATAAATCTTATTTACCTTATCCGAAAGCTTATACCCGACACCTGTGTCAATTAAAATTTTTCTTTTTCCGTTGTCAAGAAACAGGGCTCTTGTGCACATATCGATTCTGTTCTGCTCATCGGAAGGGTTTGTCTTCTGCCAAAGATTTTTCGGCACTACGCCAAACATTGCTCCCCCGTCGAGTTTAAATAAACCTGTCTGTATTGCATGAAGCTTATAATCTCCAATCTGCATGAATAAAAATTATTTTATGAAAGTGCAATAATAAAGATTATCGTTTTAAATTTATATGTAAAAGATTTATTTTGAGTTTGTTTTAAGTCTGCAATATTTTTAATTTTAGTAAATAAATTTTAATACTAATTACTAATATTGATACTATAATGAAAAATCTTTACTCTCTTTTAATTTTAATAATATTTTTGTTCTCTTCAATAACATATTCACAAAACGCATCAACTTATTTCCCTGCAAATCCCGGATACAAGTGGTTTTATATAAATACTCCTCTTGATTCGGTTAACAATCCTCAGCCGGTGGGAGCGACATTCCAGGTAGACTCATTTGCCACGGTAGAGAATTACAAGGGTTTGCTTGCGAGCCTGGTTTTATCGAAGGCAGGTCTTATCAGCATTAATCAAAACACTCCTTATACCGACACAAATTATTATAACTTTCAGACAACTAACGGATGGACTTATTTAAGTTTGCTTGGACTAATCGACACTACTATTCTCCCCGGTATTGGAGGCTTCATAAAATCTTTTGACGGCTGGTATAATGTGTACAGGTTTGCTCAGGCTGTAAACTCCACCTATACTATCTTTTCAAGGGATACAACTATCACAATTGATACACTTACTCTCCCGTTAAGATTTGCCGCGACGGGAAAAAGATTAAATGACCAGACTATCCCGACAGTTAACGGAAATTATCTAGCGAAAAAATTTCTAACGACTTTAACAATAAGCTACGGAATATTACCGCCTATTATATATCTACCGATTATTACTGAGCCTGATACTACTTATATAGCTTCCGACATTTGGATAATAAAAGACATACTGCCAACTGTTAATGTTGACTTAACCTCAATAGGATTTCCGATCGCATTTACAATTCCGGGAACTCTGAAAGAATTGACGCAGGGAGCTGTGGGAATTGTAAATCAAACAACTTCAATTCCGGGAAGTTTTTCTCTTTCACAAAATTATCCTAATCCATTCAACCCTGCTACTATCATTAATTACGAAATACCAATTGCGAATTACGTTTCCATTAAAGTCTACAATGAACTTGGCAAAGAGGTCGCTGATTTAGTTAATGAAAAGCAAAATGCAGGGAGCTATGTAGTTGATTTTAACGGTGAAAATCTTGCGAGCGGAATTTATTTTTATAAATTAGTGAGCGGTGATTTTGTTGAAACGAAGCGTATGATTTTACTGAAATAAAATTACTAAAATATCTAATTATATCTAATTACAAAATAATAAATATTCAATGCTAAATATCAATTAATTGCTTTCCTCACATCATCGGAATAAGTAACAAAATTCTTGTCCTTACATTTTATGTCAATTTCTTTTCCCGTTATTTTTCCTGTTTGATTATCCGAAGTCCATACTTCTTTAAACAAAATTTCATCATGTATATCAAAATACTCTGCCGATAATTCAGCTCCGTCAATCTTCATCAATACAAATCCGTTGAAGCCAATGTCAACGTCATCTATTCTTTCAGAAACCCTGCCGTCATATAAAATTAAATTACACTCCTTTGCTTTATCAGGTTTGACTTTCTCCTTAAACTCAACAGGCATTCCCCCGTTTCCTATACATCTTCCGTAAGCCGAAATTCCATTTGCGCTTTTATATTTTCCATATACAGACAGACGATGCTCGTGTCCCCAGAACCAGAGAACATCACG
>JBBRTN010000366.1:0-2942 GCA_038244395.1 Ignavibacteria bacterium | reverse complement strand
CTTGGAACATTTATAAACAAGGGCATTTTTAATAGTTGTGGCTCTTTATTAACATCTATAAGTGCCGTAAATTTTAGTACCAATCCGAACACCGTAATATATGGTGCCGACTTCGATCAACCGGTGCGTGTAGCTGATTATTACAATCTTAAAATTACCAATTCTACTAATAATTATAATGGACGTACTAAGTCCTTGAATGGTTCACTAGGTCTTGGGACAATGACAATATTAAATGATTTGATTGTTGAAGGCATTTTATCTGCTGCACCCACCCTTAGAAGTAGTGCTTCAGAAGAGGTAGCAGTTACCGTGAACCATGATTTTCTTATCAATTACGGAAACATCTCTTGTCAGGGAACATCATTGGCGCATAGCATAACCGTAAAAGGGAAAGTTTATAATAATACAAATCCTGCTTACACCGGTCTTGGTATGACATTGCGCGGAGGGACCAATTCATTCATCGATTTAATTATGACAAACACTGGAACAGATGTATTATCGGGCTATGGTTATATCAACGCGAGAAGCCTTAGTTTTAAAGGAACAGGAGACAAAACAGTAACCATCAATAATTACATCAATATTACTAATGTTTCAACATATCCGGCCATCATAGAAAATACAAATGGGAAATTAACTTTCAATACAAATTCCGTTCAGCTGGCAGCCAGTAATACGGCAGGCATGTGTTTGCTTACAGGTCCTGGAACAATCACTTTCAACGATCTTCGTGTGGGTGGTGGAGGAACAGGCAACAATGCTGCTTCGTTAAATACGAATGTAACCGTTAATGGCAATTTGGAATTTTATGTATTTTCAAATAATACGAATCAACTTAATTTGAATGGATATACATTCACATTGAACGGAGATTTGAAAGATCTTACACCTAACGACAATTGTGTACTTAAAGGCAGTGCAACATCCAATTTAATTGTTAATGGAACAGGAGCAATGACATCGAATTTTAAATTTCACAGTGGAACCGGTGCAGGTACAAACCAATTAAACAATTTTACAATTAATCGTCCATCAGGCACAGTAACATTGAGTTCCGGAGGCGATGTGTTATTAATCGCCAATCAGTTTATCATGACAGCCGGTTCATTTAATAAAAATGGTAGAACGCTTACCTATAACCCAAATACATCGTTGTTGTATAATGGAACAGCAGCACAAACCAGCAGTAATGAATGGCCTGCTACGTTTGATAAAAACATTTATATAAAAAATACTTCAACAACAGGAGTAAAATTGAATGAGAATAAATCGTATTCCGATTCTATAGAATTGAAGGGGATCTTAAATTTGGATGCTTACAATATTACGCTAACAGGTGCTGCTGCGATTATCGGTCCATTTGATAATGCAACAATGGTGGTAGCTGATAAAGCAGGGGAACTGCGCCTTCCGGTTGCTGCAACAGGAAATTATTTTTTTCCCATAGGAAACACGGATACTCCCAATGAATACTCACCTGTAACACTAAATGTAACCACATTAACGGGTTCAGACTATATAGCTTCCCGTGTATCAAATGCGAAACATCCGAATAATCTTACAACGCCCGATTATCTTTCTAAATATTGGTTGATATCTAAAGGACCCGCTATCACTGCTTTTCAAGCTGATATGAGCGCTCAATACCCTGATGCTGATGTTACAGGAAACGATGCGAAATTAAGTACAGCTTGGTTTAATGGTTCCAAATTTCAAAATATAGGAACCGTTGATGCAAATGCAAATACCCTTAATGCAACTATTACGAGTATTGGTGATTACACTTGCATAAACAATGTTCCACCAACAGATATCATTCCATCTAACTTAAAAATACCTACAGGTGTACCTGTTAATTTTGCCTTCAGTAGATTTACTGCAACCGATGGCGATGTTGCTCAACCCCAGACCTACACGCTTGTTGCAGGTACCGGAAGTACTGATAATGCAAGCTTTAATATTGTTGGCGATTCATTACGCTGCAGTGCTGTTTTTGATATTCTTGTAAAATCAACATACAGCATTCGTGTTCGAACTACAGACAATGGAACTCCAGCAGAATATTTCGAAAAAGCGTTTGTTGTAAATGTAGTGCTTGCCAACAATGCTCCTACAGATATCACATTAACACCTTCGAACATGAATGAAAATGTTGCTTCCAATTCTGTTGTTAGCTTACTAACCTCGGCAGATGCAGATACGGGCCAATTGTACAAATACACACTTGTTTCCGGAACTGGAAGTACCGATAATACAAGTTTTACAGTAGTTGGTAATAAATTACAAATAAATTCCAGTCCCGATTTTGAAACAAAATCGACTTATGCTATTCGCTTAAGAACCACGGATGACGGCTATCCTGTAAAATATTTCGAAAAACAATTTTCCGTTTCCATTAATGATATTAATGATGCACCTCAAAATTTAAAATTATTAAAAGACAGCATCGCGGAAAATAATTTGGCAGGTGCTTTCGTAGCTAAATTATCTGCAACCGATCAGGAGGCCTCTACAGTCCTTACTTACTCTCTGACAAATGGTACAGGTGATTATAGTAACTGGTATTTTTCTATCCGTAACGATTCATTATTTATTAGTAAAGAGTTGGATTACGAACAGATAAAAAGCTTAGGCATCCATGTTACAGTTACGGATAATGGAACACCAGAAATGAGTACTGAAAAACAATTTACGATTTATGTAAAGGATGTAAACGAGGCACCAATCTATTTGTTTTTAGGTGATTCTATTATTAAAGAAAATATGCCGGTTGGAACTGTTATTGCATCCTTGCTTGGAGTGGATCAGGATGCAGGTGATGTGTGTACTTCAAGCATCGAGTTCTCAACTCGAGGAGAGAACCTCTGCAGATCGCGCCCACTTCTTGAGAAAACACAAGTAAACGAAACCTACATACCGAGACTCAGAGTGTCTTT
>JBBRTN010000365.1:0-2945 GCA_038244395.1 Ignavibacteria bacterium | reverse complement strand
GCTGCTATTTTCTGTTTGTAATCACTGTAAGCCTCGTTATAAATATTATTATAAACAATGTCGGCATCGTTCTTCTCTATCTGCTTCGAAAATTTATTGTAATATTTTAATGCAAGCTTCCAGTCGTCTTTGTAATATTTGCTTGCAATAAGATATGAATAATAATTTATTCTGTCTAGCGCTTTTCCCTTATTTTTCGCTTCAGGATAATTTCTCAAAAAATTTTCATACTTGACGATTGTTTTTTCCATTGCAGCTAAATCTGCTGCATTATCTGTTTTAATGAGCTCTGAATAATCCCTGTCCTCCTTTAAAACAAATGTATAATACCCCAGGTATCCTATTGCAGTCAGAATGGCAAGTATAACAGCTAGTATTAAAATATTCTGAAAAATTCTTTTCCTTTTCTGTTCCGGTATTTTTTCCCTGGCAATCTCAAGTCTCGTGGTTATAAAATCAGCCTCAATTTCATCCGCATATTTTAAAACATTTTTGTAGTAAACCTCTGCAGCCGTATAGTCCTTTTTTCCAAAAGCTTCATCGGCGCTTGTTATGAGATTAATTTTATTATTTATTATTGCAACGGCTTTGTTATAAAGATTTTTTAATTCAGGACTTCTTTTGTCTAACTTCAGTAATTGCTTGGCTTCAAAAATTGCTTCTGAATACTGGTTCCTGTTAATTAAATATTCGATATTTATTATTGATTCGCGGAGAGAATATCCTTCACCTTCATCCCTTATTTTTTCGCCGCACCCGTAAACTGCGCATCCCTTATTTTCTACCCAGCAGTCAGTGTGATAGGGTGAATTGCAGGACGGACAAAGGAATTCTTCATCTTCATTCTTTATCGGTGTCTGACAAAATGTACAGATACTCTTGCTGTTACCGGGTTTTAAAATGTCAGTATCCATCTTAATTTCTTATTTGCTTATTAACTTTGACCTGAAGTAATTTACAAATATGTTGTTGCAATCTTAATTAAAAATATAACCCCAAGTATAACCAGAAAAATGCCCGTAGAAAAGTTAAGCTTATTTAAAATGCCCGGTTTTATTTTGTCTTTGTATTTCGTAATTAATTTTGTCATGATATAAAACCAAACCGATGTCCCGAGTAAAACACCCAACGCAAGTAATAAACCGGTAAGAAAATTTGAATCAATTACCCTTAGGCTTTTTAAATATCCTACTGTCGCAAACCATGATGCCGGCAATGTAACGGATGAAAGACACATTACTACCCCAAGTAAGAAACTTCCAACAAGATCCGTATGCCTTTCTTCAAGTGCCTTGGTATGGAGGATCCTGTCAATACCTACCTCTGTCCTTTTAAAAACATTCTCTACTTTAACAAACTTTTGCCTGTATTTTTCCCTGTTAAGTTTATGATCTTCTTCTTCGGGAAACTTGCTTTTAGTCCTCATGATTTTTATTCCGTAGATTATCACAAAGACACTACCAAGCAGGGCGAGGATAATTTTAAATGTTTCCTCATTCTCGAAAAAATATTTATTCAAAGAATCAGGAAGAAGGGAAGCAATTGCTGTCACACCTCCGTAAGCTATCAGAATATAAACCATATCCATGAAACCTGCTCCCGTCCCAATAGCTACAGCATTTTTAAACTCCAGCTTAAGAGCTCTTTCAATAACGGCAAAATATGTCGGACCTAATGGCGGCATTGAAAGCAAAAATCCTATCGCGAAACCTACAAAGAAACCTATTATCAAATTATCAAATTATCAAAAGAGTTTTAATTAAATTAGTTATTCGTAAAAACATTTTCAATTTAATTCTTACTTATCGTATTTTTAAAATGAATTGTTACTACCTGAACTCTTTATCAATCACATCGATCTCTCCCGGATAAGTAATTCCTCCAAGAAACGTATCAATGGTTGGCTTAATCTTAAGAGTTAATCTTGTGCTGGTTCCGGACTTTCCTCCGATTGCCAAAGCCAGATTCATCAGACTTTCATATCCGCCGTTACCCAATACTTTTAGAAGGTCAAATGAAACCGGAATCGGAATTGTTGTTTCCTGTCCTACTCCCGGAACCGTTATGTTTGAAACCGCACCGTTGATAATTTCTTTGTTATCTATGAGTAATCTCCAGTCGAGAGTTTTTATTAATGAAGAAGATTCCTTCGAACCGCCCGGGGTAGAAGGGTTTTTTGCAATTAAATTAACTGTAAGACTCGCCGGTAAGCTCCCTCCGGCAAATGCCCCAAGTAAACTTGCACCTTCGATAATATTCAGGTCATTAAGTGATCTGACATTGCTCAGTCTTACTCCGGCGATATTTAAATTATCAACCTTGCCAAGCTTAAACTGAAGTCTCTCCGCATTCTTTATCGTGTCATTAACTCCTGAACATCCCGACAGAAATGAAACAAGTGAAATAAATATTACTATTGCCTGTATTGTTGTTTTCATAATATGATTTTTATTTTTTGAAACAGCTAATCTATTTTTATTCTTATTTTTATTTTTAACAGGTATCACCCGAATTAAACTAAAAAACCCTCTCCTCGGGAGAAGGTTTTTTGTGCAGAGAGAGAGGGATTCGAACCCCCGGAAACGTCACCGCTTCAACGGTTTTCAAGACCGCCGCATTCAACCACTCTGCCATCTCTCTCTGAATTACATCCGCAAATTACAAATTATGAACTACAAATTAAAGTTTGAAATTACATATTCTCCTGAAATAAATAATAAACAAAAAGACTGCAATCTAAAATTTAAAATTTAAAATTAAATTTCCAGAATCTTAAATTTAATTCCTCTTATCTTTTCATTCAGATCTTTAATTATAAAATGACCAACTCTCGTTCGCCTGAGCTCCTTAAGATAACCTCCTACTCCCAGTCTCTCACCGAAATCATTTGCTATACTTCTTATATATGTCCCTTTACTGCTTGATATTCTGAAGAATATTTCCCT
>JBBRTN010000364.1:0-2945 GCA_038244395.1 Ignavibacteria bacterium | reverse complement strand
CTGCTGCCGAATACATTACTCTTACTGAATCCGGATATGTAGATAAAAAGGGAGATCGACAGAAAAATACCAGCCGGTCATTTGCTGTTGTATTCTTCCCTGGAAGCACAAGCCAGCTGTCAATATTATTTAGACCTGCAACAACCATATAGTTTGCGGCAACATAACCGGAATCAGGTCCGTTAAGTGATGAGAAAATATTAGCTGCGTTTCCCTGAAACCATACCGGTGCACTTCCCTGAATACCGCTGCCTCTGTAATAAATTTTGTAGCCGCGGTTTTTTAAAGATGCCGTGTCATTTGAGCCGTTGAAATTATCTGTATAATAAGGAGTGCCTGAAATTGTATTTTCACCAATATTATTTTCAGTTTGCCATTTTTCATTATTACTCGAGATTATTTCGGATTTTGTAAAAACAACTTTAGTGTTTTTAGTTTTAGAGCCGAACGGATTATCATACATTGGATTTGAACTGTAAAAAGAGAATCCAAGCAGGATAACAAGAAAGAAGGTAATAATGACTGATAAAATATTATTTATTCTCTTTATATTGTTGCTTCCCTTTATTAATGACATATAACAATTTTGAGTTTAGAAAACTTAAATTTTTATAATTTAAATATCAAGATTAAAGTTGCTGTTATTAACATAAAAAAATTGCAAATAAATTTTGACCCGCCGGTTTTAAAGTTTCCTTCTGTTCACACAATGACAGGTTCCTTTATGAGTTTTATTCCGAAATTTTTATAAACCTGCTTCTCAATTTCATCCGCTAATGCAAGCAGATCTTTTGAAGTGCCGGCGATATTAATGAGCGCAAGAGAATGATTACCGGAAATCCCGACTCCGTTTTTTCGGTATCCTTTATTGAAACCTGCCTGCTCTACAAGCCATGCTGCAGGAATTTTGAAGCCTGCTGCGGATTTGTAAGAAGGAAAATTACTTATGTTGCGGGATTTGATTTTCTCTTTGAACATTTCAAATTCATTTTCATCCAATACCGGGTTCATAAAAAAAGAGCCGCAAGATTTCGAATTCGGATCATTCATATCAATTACCATAGACTTCTTCCTTCTTAAAGCAAGCACTGCATTTCTTATTTGGTTTAATTTATCTTTTAGAGATGGTTCCGGATTATATTGATTTTCAGATTCAATATATTGCTGAAGTTCGGGGTATTTTATTTCCGGCTTCTTATCTTTTTTAAAACCGAATGTTACTCCGGTAATTATATATTTATCCTTATCCTTAAAGTTAGAGTTAGACTTAAACCTGCTTTGCCTGTAATCAAAATCACATTCGGAATTTTCAAATAAAACTATATCCATATTATTATTATTTCTGTCAATTGCATTCACTGAAATAATATTATCACTGACTTCCTGACCGTATGCACCGACATTCTGAATCGGTGTTGCTCCGACTGAGCCCGGAATCCCGGATAAGCATTCTATCCCTGTGAGGCTCTTTCCTATAATTAATTTTACAAAGTCATCCCAGCCTTCTCCTGCAGCTATTTTCAAAATGACTGAATTGTTGTCTTCCGTTATTTCTATTCCCTTTAAACATATTTTCAATACAAGTCCGTCAAAATCTTCATCAGGAAAAATTATATTGCTACCTCCGGATATAACCTGAAGCAGAAGATTATTTTCCTTCGAAAATTCCAGTGCTGATCTTATTTCAGATATGGAATTGCATTCCAGAAATAATTTTGCTTTTCCTCCCAAACCGACGGAGGTAAAGTCTGACATGGAAATGTTTTTTTGAAAATTAATTGCCATTAAAAAAATTTTATGTCAATATAAAGCAAAGTATAATTTATATAAATGAAGTTCGCATACGATAATATTTTAATTCAAATCGTTTGGACGGATGTGTTAACGTTTCAATCAGTTTCAGTCTGTTTCAGTCTTTAATTATAATTTTGTCTTTAAAGTAAATCTTAACAAAAGTATCTTAAGTCTTATCCGTAAATTTTTTATAAAATCAGTAATATGAAAAAAGGCAATAATAAATTTGTAACTGCGGAAGAATCAGTCAGAGCAGTAAAGTCGGGTGACAATGTATATGTGCATGCTAACTGCTCATATCCAAAATCTATAATGAGTTGTTTATGCGAGAGATATATGGAACTTGAAAACGTAACTATAATTAAGCTGATGACATTCCTGGAAGCACCTTATGTTGCACCTGAGATGCAAAATCATTTCAGGCTGTGTTCTCTTTTCACCGGAGGAAATGTCAGGGCTTCAGTCAATGAAGGCAGATCGGATTTTATCCCGGTATTTCTTTCGGAGATTCCCCTGCTGATGGAGAGCAAACGTCTCCCCATAGATGTCTGCATATTACATCTTTCACCACCTGATGAGCACGGTTACTGTTCCTTTGGAGTAAGCAATGACTGTTCAAAAACTGCTGCGGAAAATTCAAAATTAATAATTGCTCAGATAAATACCAGTATGCCGAGAGTTCTCGGTGATAATTTTATTCATATTGATAAGATTGATTTTCCGGTTTTAAGAGATGAGGAAATTCCTCAGTTTCATCATTCGAAAGAAGTTGGAGAAGACAGAGTCGTATATGAGAGAATCGGAAAAAATATAGCGGGCTTAATCGAAGACGGAGATACACTGCAGATGGGCATCGGACTTATTCCCGACATAGTACTTCAGTTTCTTACGGATAAAAAGAATCTCGGAGTACACACTGAAATGTTCTCAGACAGCCTTATAGATCTTATTGAGACAGGAGTCATAAACGGAGAAAAGAAAACATTACTTCCGGGGAAGGTTGTATTAACCTTCACACTTGGTTCAAAAAAATGTTTTGATTATCTGCACGACAATCCCGTATTTGAATTTCGTCCGACAAAATTTGTAAACGACCCGTTTGTAATTTCACGAAATGATAATATGGTTTCCATTAACTCCGCGCTGGAAGT
>JBBRTN010000363.1:0-2956 GCA_038244395.1 Ignavibacteria bacterium | reverse complement strand
TGTTAAAATAAAATTAGAATAAATTTTTAAAATGCCATATTAGCTTTCCATTAAGATTATTATAAATATAATAAATGCTATTTCAAAAAAAATATGGCAGAGCAGATTGAATTCAACGGGATATAAAGCAGCGGAAAAAATTACGCCATGACTTCATTTAAATCAGGAAGTTTCCCGAATCGTTTAAGAGTCATAATGTGCGAGTTCAGAGCTTCTTTAAATGTCTCGTTTTCAAGATAGGGGATCCCAAATTCTTCGGCTGTCTCTTTTACTATACCGGCAATGTTAGGATAATGAACATGACAAATTCTGGGAAACAGATGATGCTCGACCTGATAATTGAGTCCGCCGAGATACCAGGAAAGCATTTTATTGTTGCGTGAGAAATTACAGGTTGTATTAAGCTGGTGAATCGCCCAGTGATTTTCAATAGTTCCTTCGGCTGTAGGCAAGGGATGCTCAGTTTCTTCCACTGTGTGTGCAAGCTGAAAAGTGGTAGATAAAATTACGCTGGCGAAGAAATGCATGACAAAAAATCCCAGGAATACTTCAAGGAAAGGTATTCCGAAAATCAGTGAAGGCGCCACAAGGAAAATAAAAAAATAAAATATTTTGACCGCTGAGATTTTTAATAAAGTTACAAAGTCCTGAAGATTCGTGCTCGCAGGATAAACGCCTTTTTTCTTGAATTGGTAAAACTGGAAGAAGTCCTTGAAAAAAGCCCAGTATAAAGTAAGAAGTCCGTAAAGTCCGAATGCATAAAAATACTGGGTCCGGTGAAATGGCTTAACAGGAGTATGCGGAGAAAAACGGAGAACCAGCCTGTCATTAATGTCTTCATCCATTTCGACAATGTTTGTATAAGTATGATGAAGTATATTGTGCTGCATTTTCCAGTTCTCTACATATCCTCCAAGCAAATTCAGAGTATGACCAACAATAAAATTAATTTTCTTATTTGAGGAATAGGCGCCGTGATTTGCATCATGCATGACGCTCATACCGATGCCCGCAAGTCCGAGCCCCATTATAGTCCACAGAATAAGGCACAGCCAGAGAGGCGGATTATAAATTAAAATTAAGGCAAATGGTGTGAAATAAATAAGAAGCATGGAAATGGTTTTTACCACCATAGAAATGTTTGCGTGTTTGGAGAGATTGTTATTGATAAAATATTGTTCGACTCTTGCTTTCAGTACATCAAAGAAAGAACTTTTATCTTTGTTGACGAATTTTACTTTTCCTTTGAGATTCAATTGTTGCTATTGATATGATTTTAGATTGTTAATTCTATATAGGTTTAGTTTAAAATACAGATTTATGATTAATTTTAAAAGCTACAAAAATATACTTTCGGATTCTGACGGATTCTGCCAACTTACTGCCAAAGCTGATTTGATATCATTCAATTCACAAACATTCAAAATTCTGATTAAACAAAATTAATTAATTTCAATAAACATCTTAATTGATTATTTTGAATGAATAAATCTGATAAGTAAAATAAACTATTTAATTAATAACTAAGGAGAAAAATATTTAATGGCAGAAAAATTTCAGAATCTGATAAACGGTGAGTGGAAGGATTCAAAAGACGGAAATACATTTGAAAACAGAAATCCTGCAAAATGGAAGGAAGACCTTATCGGGACGTTTCCTTCTTCTTCAAAGGAAGATGTTGATGAGGCTGTTGCAGCAGCAAAAGCAGCATTTGAAAAATGGAGACTCATACCTGCGCCGAAAAGAGGAGACATATTAAAAGTCGTAGGCGATAAAATGCTTGAAAGGAAAGATGAGATTGCATACGAGATGACCAGAGAAATGGGAAAAGTTTTTGCAGAGACGAAAGGAGACGTACAGGAAGGTATTGATACGGCTTATTATGCAGGTTCTGAAGGCAGAAGATTATTCGGATACAATGCTCCGAGCGAGCTCCCAAATAAAATGAACCTTAGCTTCAGAGTTCCTATAGGAGTGGGAGGATTTATTACTCCATGGAATTTTCCTATGGCAATTCCAACATGGAAAATGTTTCCGGCGCTGGTCTGCGGAAATACATGTGTGTTTAAGCCTGCTGAGCTTACTCCGAAGACAGCAACCATTCTTGTTGAAATAATAGATACAGCAATGAGGGAAGTCCTGGGAAAAGATTATATTCCCGGCGTTATTAATATCGTTCACGGCAAAGGGAAAATTGTAGGTGAAGCAATCATCTCGCATCCCGATATAGATTTAATTTCATTTACAGGTTCTACTGCTGTCGGAAAGAGGATTAATGAAGTTGCCGGAGCAAGTCTGAAAAGAGTTTCTCTCGAACTCGGTGGAAAGAATGCGCAGATTGTTATGGAAGATGCAAATCAGGAGCTGGCTCTTGATGCTGTATTATGGGGTGCATTCGGCACTACAGGTCAGAGATGCACTGCGACTTCACGCTTGATTCTTCATAAAGATATTTATGATGAATTTATTAAGAAGCTTGTGGACAGAGTGAAAAAATTAAAGCTTGGATATGGCAATGATAAGGGTGTAGATGTCGGACCATGTATAAGCGAAGCACAGAGGGAGACAGTAAACTATTATGTTGGCGTGGGTAAAAATGAAGATAAAGCAAAACTTGCAGCAGGAGGAGATTATGCAAAGGGCGGTGAACTTGAAAAGGGATGGTTTTATCAGCCGACAATTTTTACTGATGTAAAACCGGGAATGAGAATTGAACAGGAAGAGATTTTTGGTCCCGTACTCTCAGTTATTAAATGCAAAGACCTCGAAGATGGAATAAATATTTTAAATGATACTCCTTATGGTTTGTCATCGAGTATTTTTACGAATAATGTGAATGATGCATTTACCGCGATCAGAGATATCAAAGCGGGAATAACTTATGTCAACGGCGCAACAATAGGAGCCGAAGCCCATATGCCGTTTGGAGGAGTAAAACAAACAGGAAACGGGCACA
>JBBRTN010000362.1:0-2971 GCA_038244395.1 Ignavibacteria bacterium | reverse complement strand
TGTGAAATAATTCCGGCTACTACTGCAAGAGCTATCAGTCCGAGTATATCGTCTATCACTGCAGCACCCAGAACTATTTTGGCTTCGGGAATATTAAGCTTGTGCATATCCTTAAAAACTCTTGCCGTTATTCCTATGCTTGTCGCGCAAAGAGTAGCCCCGACGAACAGATAAAAATTAGGATCATGATCGGGTAAGATTAATCTCGCTGTCAGAAATCCCAGGATTGACGGAACAACAACTCCAATGAATGCCGTAACCAGTGCAGGACCGCCGACCTTCATCATGTCTTCAACACTGGATTCGAGTCCGACAACAAAAAGTAAAATCAAAACTCCGAAACTCGAGAGAAGAAAAATTGCTTCTACAGTCATGTTGTATCCGGGAAATTGCGGGCTCTCCATTATTTTTATCATTTCATTTCCGTAGCCTCCGTCTTTAAAAGATTCTTCCGGCAGATTTCTCTTGACAGCTTCCGCCCAGGTAATGTCTTCACTTAGATTGCTCTGAACTATTTTAACCACATCATCCTGATGCCTGATCAGTGTCATTACAGGTGAATTAAACTGGTAAAGAATTATTCCCATAACAATT
The DNA here is from genome assembly GCA_038244395.1 of Ignavibacteria bacterium. Classification (GTDB taxonomy): domain Bacteria; phylum Bacteroidota; class Ignavibacteria; order Tepidaquicellales; family Tepidaquicellaceae; genus JAGPCH01. Next base: position 2,377 of record JBBRTN010000362.1, on the reverse strand, counting down.
CCTGCAACTAACTCACCCAGCACTTCCGGCTGATGTGTTTTTTTGGCGATGTATCTTCCAATCATTGCGCCCGATATCAGAAAAAATAATAGTAAGTAAATCGGAGCAAATTTATCTCCGTGATTTACTTCTTCGTTTTGCAAAGAGGTTTTTGATGAGTCATCCGCGGATGTTGTTTTTTCAATCGAAGCAGATGAAGTCTCGCATTTCAGATTATTATTCCCGCGGAAAATCATCGCAGCAGAAAATAATAATATAATGATAAGGGATTTTTTCAGGAAATGGAAATTCATTTATTAAATTTTTTTTTAAGAAAATCCAGGGTGAGTGTAATAACTTCTTCAAGTGCCTTTGTCGTCCCCTGGTAAGGCTGAACCGCACCGAATGTGTGTCCCGTATTATCTATCAAAATCAATTCAGTAATATCTTTGTACTTCTCATTTGCTTCAACTCTCCGTGCATATAAATCCTCTGCATTCGAATAATCCACCGTAATATCCTGAGTGCCGTGTATCAGTAAGACCGGAGCATTAATAACTGCTATCGCTTTTTGTATGTCGAGACGTTCTTTGTTTTTTTCAAGGTCTTCAATCAAAGTATAATTCATTCTCATCGTTTGATTAGTTCTTGAATTCATTACTTCAAAGTAACCTGCTTCTTTCCATTTGCTCTTTAAAATCTCGCTGTAACGATTGAAGCTGTTGACTGAAGAGAGTACAATTAATTTTGTGACTCTCTTATCTTCAGCAGTTTTTAGAATTGCAATTCCTCCTCCACGGGAATGCCCGATCAAAGTCACGTCAGCAATGTTGTAGTTGTATTCATCTTTGTGATCATACATATAGTCAATTATGCTTCCCAGGTCATCCAGCTCTCTTGAAAAAGTATTCTTTGCAAAGAGGTCAAGTCTGGTGAAATCACTCTGATCGCTTTCGTTATCACCGACTCCGTTATAAGAAAAATTAAATGAAACTGCGAAAAAATTTTCGTCAGCAATTTTTTCCATCATATAAGGAAAACATCCCCAGTCCTTAAATCCCTTGAAGCCGTGACAAAAAATTACGATTGGTAATTTTTTTGAATCAGGATTATACCGGAAATCAGTATTGAGATTATCTCCGTGCCTGTTTTTTATTTTTACTGAATTTAAAGAAATTTTGTCTGCCATCTTTTGTACTAACCGGATTTTAAAAATACCTTCATGAATAACTGTTAAAAAAACAGTCAGTCATCAGGCTTCGTTTTTTGTTTCTTGCTTAAGCTCCATCCACATGACAATATGCGGACCTAAATCTTCAGGATAAAAAATCTCACCTTTCCTTTTCATACCGAACTTTTCATAAAACTTCTCCGCTGTTATCCTCGCATTGCACCAGAAAATTCTTCCGTTATTTTCCTTTATATGAGAGAGGCATTTATTCATCAGTTCAGTTCCATAACCTTTGCCTCTTACAGCTTCTGAAGTTGCCATTCCCCGAAGCCGCCAGGATTCAGGCTCATCTATGTCTTTCATTTTGTCTTTATAAACCGAAGCGATTCCATGCAATCCGGAATTTACGAACATTCCGAAATGAACAGTGTCTCTATCGAAATCCCCGGGATATATCAGTTCTTCTGCTTTCTGATTTTGCCGGAGAGTCAATTGTCTCAGGTGAGTCGTTTCTTCTGCAGGGATTTTTTTTATTTCCAATGTACTATAATATTCTTTTGAGAATTAATTTAAGATTTGTATTTTAGAATTGTAATGAATTTTTTTAGATAGGTTTGATTGTCACAAAAAAAATCTGATCAAATAATTATTACTCAGTGATATAATAAGATATAATAAGATATAATAGAAAAAGCCGGAGTATGAATTTTCCGGCTTTTTTTATTTTCGTGGTAAATGAAATCTGATTCTGATTTTTCTGAATTATTACGGGTTAGCTTTCAATGTGCTTTTTACGGAACCGCATGTTAACATTTTCTGGCCAAAGTAAGGATTGATTATTTCAGCACTTTCATTTATCCAGTAAGCTTTTGCCATCGGGCAGTATTGATAATATAGTTCAGCTGAATTAATGTTCAGCGTTGTCAATACCTGGTATAAATCCAAAGACAGTTTCTTAAAAATAATTCTCTGATCAGATATATCACCGGCCTCAGAAATTTTCATTGCATTCGTTTTAATATTTTCCGAATATTTTTCCCAGGCTTCTATTTGTCCGGATGTAAGAGCATCCTTCTGAATATTACTGACAAGATCAGCGAGACTTGCTGCAGATGAAGAGGCTTTGACGCTGTTATCATCAGCCAGTTGATTTTTTAAATTCAAATATTCTGTAATAATTTCCTGGAATGAATTAACTGAATTTTCATTTGCATAACTGTTATGAAG
>JBBRTN010000361.1:0-2971 GCA_038244395.1 Ignavibacteria bacterium | reverse complement strand
TTATTTTATTCAAAATTTTTTACAGAATAAATTTTATTGAATATTAATAATCATTACACTGAAGATTTAGGCGGTGATATACTGATCATCGGCGGTGCGGAAGACAAACTGAATGAACGTCATATACTCAGAAAGTTTGTAGAGCTGGCAGGTGGTAAAGACGCTTCGATTCTCATTGTGCCCGTTCCTTCAGACTTTCCTGTCGTCACTGCAACTCTCTATAAAAGTATTTTTGAAAACCTTGGTATTAAAAAGGTGTCAGTCCTTTCGGCAACTACAAGGCAGGAGATTCTGAAAGTTGATGCTGAAAATGTTTTGAAAGATGTAACCGGAGTTTTTTTAACGGGTGGTGATCAGATGAGACTAAGCTCTATACTTGGAGGAACAAAATTTTTAATGGCATTAAAAGATGCGGTTAAAAGGGGAGTTACCCTCGCGGGTTCAAGCGCAGGCGCATCGAGCATGAGTTCGACAATGATAGTAAGAGGAGAGCCGACGGTTCAGCCTCTCAAAGATTCAATACGCCTTTGCCCCGGACTCGGCATTCTTAAAAATATTATTATAGACCAGCACTTCACGGAGAGGTCGAGATTAAACAGGCTGATAACCGCAATAACATATAATCCCAATAATCTCGGAATCGGAATTGATGAGAATACTGCCATACATATCAGGAGAAACGGGGTACTCGAAGTTCTTGGCTCGGGAACCGTTACAATCATTGACGGATCTTTTATTACTTACAATACTATTGCCGAAGTCCATGAGCTGGAACCGTTTTCTGTAATGGGATTGCAGGTAAATATATTAAGCAGTTCAGTAAAGTATGATCTTTATAAACGCAAACAAATTGCTGCGGTGGGATATTTGCAGATTTAGTTCTAAATCTTAAATTACAAGTTACCGGTTTACATATAATTCATTTCCAACACAATAATTTTTTTTCACTATCATGAAAATTTTAGAAATTCGGGCATTGCGCGGAGCAAATTACTGGAGCAATAAATGGAAGAAGCTTATAGTAATGAAACTTGATATAGAAGATTATGAAAATAAACCTTCCGATAAAATTCCCGGTTTTCTTGAACGTCTGACTGAGCTTTTACCGGGTCTTCAGACTCACACGTGCAGCCCCGGATATGAAGGCGGATTTTTAGAAAGAGTAAAAGTAGGCACATGGGCGGGACATATCATTGAGCACATTTCATTGGAGATTCAAACCCTTGCAGGGATGGATACAGGCTTTGGAAGGACGCGTGATTCAGATGCTCCCGGAGTTTATAATGTAGTCTTCAGTTACGTCGAAGAGGAAGCAGGAAAATATGCGGCAACGGCTTCAGTTGATTTATTCCTCGACATAGCAGAGGGAAATTCAGAGGAAGAACTTAGAAAAAAATTAGATGATATTATTCAGAGACTGAGAGAGATTCGTGAGGTTGTACGATTCGGTCCGAGTACGGGCTCTATTATTGAAGAGGCGGAGAACAGGGGAATACCGCACATCAGGCTAAATGAAAATTCTTTGGTGCAGCTTGGCTATGGAATTTATCAGAAGACTATTCAGGCAACTGTGACGTGCAGGACAAGCTTTATTTCCACTGACATTGCAAGTAATAAATATCTTTCGAAGAAAATTCTGGAAAGTATGGGTATCCCTGTGCCGAAGGGATATAAGATTTATGATGAAAGCGAGATAGAAGGAGTTATTAATTCTATCGGCTTCCCTGTTGCAGTCAAGCCGCTCGATGCAAATCACGGTAAAGGGATTACTGTGAATATTAATTCAATCGAAGAGGCGAAGAATGCATTTGAGTCTGCAAAGAAATTTTCAAAATCAATCATTATTGAAAAATCACTTACAGGAAAAGACTTCAGAGCATTAGTGATTAATAATAAGTTAGTAGCTGTAGCCGAGAGGACCCCGGCTTTTGTGACAGGCAACGGTAAATCCTCTATAAAAGAATTAATTGATGAAGTGAATAAAGACTCCAGAAGGGGATACGGCCACGAGAAAATTCTTACTCAGATTACTATTGACAATATGACTCTTCGTCTGCTGGAATTGAGCGGATACAATCTTGATTCTGTTTTAGAAAAAGATAAACTCTGTTATTTAAAATCCACCGCAAATATTTCTACAGGTGGAACTGCAATTGACAGGACCGATGAAGTTCATCCTGATAATATTTTTATCTTCGAAAGAATTGCACAGATAGTAGGACTTGATATTGCAGGTATTGATGTAATTGCTCCGGATGTTTCAACTCCTTTAATGAATAATGGAGGAGCTATAGTTGAGGTAAATGCAGCCCCGGGATTCCGCATGCATATCGCTCCATCCGAGGGTATTCCAAGAAACGTAGCTGAGCCGGTTGTTAATATGCTGTTTCCTCCGGGGGAGAAATTCAGAATTCCAATTATAGCAGTAACCGGGACAAACGGTAAGACAACGACTACCAGGCTGATTGCTCACATCATGAAGAACATCGGAAGGAATGTCGGCTTTACTACTACAGAAGGAGTTTATATAGGCAACAGATTAGTAGTGCCGGGCGACAATACGGGACCGGTTTCCGCGCAGATGGTTTTACGCGATCCTACTGTTGACATAGCTGTACTTGAGGTTGCGAGAGGAGGATTGCTCCGCGCTGGGCTTGGCTTTGACGGGTGTGATATAGGAATAGTAATGAACGTCACGGCGGATCATCTCGGATTGAAGGACATTAATTCTCTTGAGGATATGGCGAGAGTGAAAGCAATTGTTCCCGAAAATGTTTTTCCTACCGGTTACGCAGTCTTAAACGCAGACGATAAATTAGTTTTGAAAATGCGGGAACGTCTTGATTGTCATATAGCATTGTTCAGCATGGATGAAACTAATCCGGCGATAGCACGGCACACATCTAAGGGAGGAATTGCGTGTGTTTATGAAAATAATTATATAACGTTGTTAAAGGGACACTGGAAACTC
>JBBRTN010000360.1:0-2973 GCA_038244395.1 Ignavibacteria bacterium | reverse complement strand
TCATTCTGGTTATCGCATTCATTCCTACTGCATAATCTAGTGATGCTTCAAAACTCATTGATGAAATGTTTCTGAACATTTCTTTCGTAAGTGATAACGAACTTCCGGGCAGTTTATTTAAATCATCACAAAGCCTGAGTGTGATGCTCTCAAGCTCTTCTGACGTTGTTAAATAATTAACCAGGCCAATCCTGTATGCTTCGCTTCCTGTGATGAATTTTGATGTAAGCAATAAATCTTTCGCATGAGATTCCGTAATGCGCTTTAACAGAAACACCATCACAATAGCCGGTATGAATCCGATTTTCACTTCCGTATATCCGAATTGTGATTTGTCGGACGCTACTATCAGATCGCACGCACTTGCAATCCCGCATCCGCCTGCCAGTGCATACCCGTCAACCATTGCCACCACCGGCTTCGGGCAGTTATAAATTGTGAATAAAAGATTCCTGAATTTTAATGAATCAGATTTATTCTGAATGATATCATACTCTGAAATCTTCTGCAGATAGTCAAGAAACAAACCCGAACAAAAATTGCCGCCCGCTCCCGTCAGAATAACCGATCTTGATTTGTCTTCTGAAATACTTTTAAATGCATCGGTAAGCTCCATTATCATTTCTTCATCAAGCGAGTTTCTCTTCTCAGGTCTGTTAAGAGTAATTTTTTTTGTAAAATTAATTTCTTCGATCAGGATTTTTTTATAACTCATTTTTACTTCAAACCTTTTTTTAGTCAGTCAGATAATTAATAAAATAATTTTTTTCATGATTCAGAATTTTCGAATCGATAAGGAAATATTCTTTCAGCATTTCTTCGGTTATAACTTCCCGTGAATCCGAATACTTTATCATTTCACCGTCATGCATTAATATAGTCTTTCTCGAAAACCGCAGCGCAAGATTCAAATCATGTATCACTATCAGTATAGTCAGCTTCCTGTTTCTCAGCGAGTTTAGAATATTAAAAATTTCAAACTGGTGATTCACATCCAGGTATGTCAGCGGCTCATCAATTATCAAAATTTTTCCTTCGGGATTCTTTGTTATATCGAGCTGAACAAGTGAAAGCGTTATCAAAATTTTTTGCTTCTCGCCGCCTGAAAGCTCATACAGATACTTGTCCGCAAACTTTTCAGTTGATGTCGCCTTTAAACTTTCTTCAACAACATTTTCATCTTCCTGCGAAAATGTGAAATCAGTAAATTTCTTGTGTGAGTATCTTCCGAGAAGTAAAAAATCCCTGACCGCCAGATCTTCATTGTATGTTCCCGTTGACTGAGGAATATATGAAACGTTCCGGGAATATTCCTTACGGTTTATAGTATGAATCTCCTTATCCTTATATAATACATTACCGCTGTAGCCAATTAGAACTTTTGAAATTAATTTTACGAGTGTTGATTTGCCTGAACCATTTTTACCTATTATTGAAATAAAATCTCCTTCATCTGCCGCGAATGAAATATTTTTCAGGCTAAAGCTGTCTGCAGCACCGGAGATGGGTTTTCCTTTTGAGTATGAAAAATTTACATCTTGAAGTTCGAGTAATTTTTTCATCTGATAAACTCCATCTTTTTGGAATCAAAGTACCATACAAACTTTCCTTTCTCCAAATCTAAATCATATTCAATAAGACACACGGATGATTTTCTGAATTCCTGCAGGTCTTCTTTATCCGAAAAGCTCTTTACCAAATGACCAATCTTTGGTTCGTGTCCCACAAGAGCTATCGAATGCAGATCTGAATGCCTTGAAATCATTTCCTGCAATGAAGCCGTCGTAGATTCATTTTTCATCTCGTTCACAAGCTCAACATCTTTTTCAAACTCCAGTGCGGAAGCAGTTACTTCGGCAGTCTGCACTGCCCTTATCAGCGGGCTTGTGAAAATTCTATCAAGATCCTTTAATTCATCTTTTAATATTTTAATTACCTTACCCGTTACTTTTCTGCCGTGTGGAGTAATGTACCTGTACTCATCTTCTCTGACTGTATCGGTTTCATATTCTATTGCTTCAGCATGACGTATTAAAAAAATTTTCATTTAGTTTATTTGGTTCAGTAATTTTTTTTCAAATCTCATTACTACTAATTTACAATACTTACAATACTTACATTACATTTTTTTCTGCTGCATAATTAAATTAATACCGTGGAAAGAACAGGGTTTATCCCGTCAGTGCTGAGTAACAGAACTTCACGAATATTATTTTCCATGGCTTCTCCTGCTTTTGCCTTCACTCTTATATAATTTGATGTAAAGCCTTCAATGAAGTCATCACTTTTTTGTGTTTCAAATAAAACAGACTTATTTGTTCCTGTAAACTTAGAATAAAATTCAAATCTCTTTTTATCCGAAAGGCTTCTTAATAATCCGCTTCTTCTTTTTCTTTCCTTTATATCGACTTTATCCGGAAGAGCTATTGCATCGGTATCTCTTCTTTCGGAATAACTGAAAACATGTAGATAGCTTATAGAAAGCGAATCCAGAAAATTGTATGTGTTCTCAAAATGTTTTTCACTTTCACCGGGAAATCCGACTATTACATCTACACCAATCCCGACATCTTTAATTTGTGCATTAAGTTTATAAACCAGCTCTCTGTAATATTCTGTGTTATATCTTCTCCGCATTAATCTTAAAATTTCCGGATCTCCGCTCTGAAGCGGAATATGAAAATGATTGCAAAATTTATCTGAGGCATTCACCAAAGAAATTATTTCATCATTAAGAAGATTCGGCTCAATGGAGCTTATCCTGATCCTTTCAATTTCCAGCTTATTTAGTTCATATAAAACATCCGTCAATTTGAAATTTTCATAATTGTAATCCCCTGTGTTCACGCCTGTTAGTACGATTTCTTTATAGCCCGCATCAATTATCTTCTTTGCGTTTTCCACGACCTTTTCAATTCCCAGACTTCTTGACTTTCCCCTTGCCAGCGGGATAGTACAAAATGAGCATTTATA
>JBBRTN010000359.1:0-2993 GCA_038244395.1 Ignavibacteria bacterium | reverse complement strand
CAAAAAAGAATTATTTATCTTCTAAGGGAGCCAGCATAGTCTTTATTGCTTCAATAATGGGAATGCTGGGCCAGTCCGGAAAAACTGCATATTGCTCAAGTAAAGGGGCATTGATTGCAGGCTGCAGGTCTTTAGCACTCGAGCTTGTACCAAAAAAGATCAGGGTTAATTGCTTACTTCCTGCTATTGTACAAACTGAAATGACAAAGAAACTATTTAGTTCCTTGACAGAAGAGAGTGTCAGTTCAATTGTCAGTATGCATCCTATGGGTTTGGGAAATCCGGAAGATATATCAAATTCATGTATTTTTTTATTGTCGGAGGCTTCAAGCTGGATAACCGGGACAAATATTATTATCGACGGTGGATATAGTGCCTTTTGACAATCATTAATACTTTATTTCATGAAAAACCTTTATATAATTGGTGCTGGTGATTTTGGCCGTGAAGTAGAATCATGGTTTGATTTATACTCCTCTGATAAGATTAATTATCAAATTGCAGGTTATTTGGATGATAATTTAAGTTCCCTGGACCAATTTCCCAGTGACTATACTATAAAGGGAAGAATAAATGATTTTGAGTTTTGTGAGAATGATCAGGTCATACTGGCAATATCCAACCCGTCGATTAAGGAAAATATTTACAGGAGGCTGTTGAGTAAAGTCATTTTTTATACGTTTATTCCGGTTAATGCTATAGTTGCCAAATATTCTGAAATAGGAGAGGGTTCGATTATTGCTCCGAATGCCATTATCTCAACTAATGTTAAATTAGGAAAATGTGTCATAGTCAATATCGGAACACAAATAGGACACGATGCAGTCATTAAGGATTTTTGTTCTTTAATGGCTAATGTTGACATTGGAGGTAATGTTCAGATAGGCAGGAAAGTTTTTATCGGTTCGAACGCTACAATAATTCCTGAGATAAGTGTAGTAGATGATGCTGTTATCGGGGCAGGAAGCATTGTCATAAATAAAATTGTAAAACCCCATACTGTATTTGGGAATCCTGCAAAAAAGATTTAGTTATTTTAAACTGAAATTACATCATTAACAATCAACTATATTATGATGGAACCTAAGATCTGGCTCTCTTCTCCGCACATGGGGAGCAATGAAATCAAGTATGTAAATGAAGCCTTTGAAACAAACTGGATTGCACCTCTTGGTCCAAATGTAACTGCATTTGAAAATGAACTTGCTGCTTATTTGAAAGCTAAGAATGTGACAGCCCTGAATTCCGGTACAGCAGCAATTCATCTGGCCCTTATCATATTAGGGGTAAAAGCGGGAGATGAAGTATTAGCGTCATCGTTCACCTTTTCTGCAACGGTCAATCCTATAGTTTATCAGGGTGCTGTTCCGGTCCTTATTGACTCTGAGCATGACTCCTGGAATATGAATCCTGACCTCCTGGAAAAAGGCATAAAGGACCGACTGACGAAAGGTAAAAAGCCAAAAGCCATTATTGTGGTCCATTTATACGGAATGCCTGCCCGGATGAAGGAGATCATGGAAATTTCCAAAAAATATGAGATTCCACTTATTGAAGATGCAGCAGAAGCTCTCGGCAGCAAGTATGACGGAAGACCTGTTGGTACATTCGGAGATCTTGGTATATTGTCATTTAATGGCAATAAAATAATTACTACATCGGGCGGTGGTGCTTTAATATCAGAAAACGCAGATTACATTTATAGAGCAAGGTTTTTGGCAACACAGGCCAGAGATTCAGCACCTCATTATCAGCATTCCCAGATCGGATACAACTACAGAATGAGTAATGTTTTAGCTGGTATCGGACGTGGCCAGCTTGAAATCATCGAAGCCAGAGTTGAAAAGAGAAGGTCAAATTATGATTATTATTACAGAAATTTGAGCCAGTTACCGGGTATTTCTTTCCTTATTGAAAAACCACCTGTTTATTCCAACAGGTGGTTGACAACAATTGTGGTTGATCCAGCCATGTCAGGCAATATTTCACGTGAGCACATAAGAAAAGAGCTGGAAAAGCATAATATTGAATCACGCCCGTTGTGGAAGCCGATGCATCTTCAGCCTGTATTTAAAGATTATCCCAATTATACCGATGGCGTCTCTGAAAAGCTTTTCGATTCGGGTTTATGCCTTCCCTCGGGTTCTAATCTGTCCGACGAAGATCTTGGAAGAGTATCGTCGCAAATCCTCAGTCTTTTTAATTCTGATATGGGAAAATCAAAATAAAGTATCTTCTGATCATTGTATGATTTAATTAATTATTAAAAGATAAAGAGCTGCAATTGTTTAATCCGAGCAGAAAAAAAACAGAGATTTTATTATTAGCAATAGTTATATTGCTATTTCTGTTTAAGGTGTCTTTTCCTCCTTTAAAGTACCCGTCGTATATTTTATACTTCGTTTTTGTACCTTATATTTTAATATCTTATAGCAATAAAGTTGTATCGGCCGCAATAACTTTTTTGAAGAATTATGCCATTACAATTATTCTTCTGCTGATTCTCATAATTGCACTTTTGTTGTCCAATAAATTGTACATGATAGTGCTGAAGGACACAATAAATGCAATCATGGTTCTTTCTTTATTTTTCCTGTTGAGTTTAGTTGTCCAGAATAAAGGAGAATTTGATTATTTTATAGACAGATTATTAATAATCATAGTCTTATTTGCTATATTTATTTCTGTCTTTGAGCTGTTTTGTCTCTTTGACATTATACCTGATTACGATTATCTTTTCAATACTTTCGGAGAAAGGAATCTGATCGATTCCTCTAAAGTAGATACTAATTTTTCACTTCTCCCGGTCTTTTTTGCAATGACAGGTTTGCTCTATTTATTGCGTAATAGTATAGGATCACGAAAAAAAGTTATCTGTAATCTTGGTTTGGCATTCTTCAGTTTGCATATATTCTTTTCAGGCTCAAGACGGAACACCGGCGTTCCGCTTACGAAAACAACGGCAACTTGCAATCTCACAGAATTGCAGCCGT
>JBBRTN010000358.1:0-3001 GCA_038244395.1 Ignavibacteria bacterium | reverse complement strand
TAAATTAAAAAGAAATATAAATCCTGTACAATCCGTTAATCCGGAAAATCCCGGTTATAGTTAAGGAGTTATCTTCGACACAAAGTTAGCTGCATTATTATCCGCTATGGCTGCATCCGATAAATCAACAAACCTGTCGCCGGTCAGATCCCCGTCAACATATCCCGTTGCGAAAACTGCTCCTTCGTTATCAATTGTTCCCGCGTCTGACAAATCTACTATCCCGTCCTGATTCACGTCGCCGCTGTAGATGCAGTACTTCGCGCCTTTAAGAACAAGATTATTTCCGTAAGCTTTTGAGGCTCCGGTAGTGAAATTATAATTCAGTGTTCCTCCGAATGTATAAATTTCCCCACCCGCTTTGCTCCATGTCTCAATTGAATTTCTGTGTTTGATCACAATGTAGTATGTTCCCGAAGTGACATTTATAAAACTGCTGCCGCCGGTAAATGTAAGTGAATCAACAACGCTCCTTGAAGAATCCGCAATGGCGTAAGGTGAATTTGAATTTCTAAGAATAACCGATACAGTGTCTTTGATATTAAGTGAATTCGAAACTGTATTATAAAATCCTTCCTGAGCTAAGGTTACGTTGACCTGTGTATGAACGCTGTTGATGAGTAAATTGTACTTCGAAAGTTTTATGTCGTCTACATACCAGCCGTCAGCTACAACTCCCGCATCGCTTTTAAGTGTGAATCTGATTTTTAACTGAGAGGATGAATTTGCATAAGAGGTAATATCAAGAATTTGCTGTGTCCAGTTAGCGAGTACGCCGTTATAAGAAGTGACGGTCTGCCATGTAGTCCCGTTGTTGCTTGATGCCTCGACCAGGCAAAAATCATATCCGGCTTCTGTATTATATTTATGCCAAAAACTCAGATAAGTAACCGGAGATGCGGATACATTTACCGGGAGATTCAGCGTCAGGGAATTATTTGCATTGTTTGCATAATTGCCCGTCGGACTGTCCGTAAATGATTTCGTCGGCGAATGAAACTGCGATGAAGTAACTCCCCAGCCCTGACCAGTATTCCAGTTTGTGATTCCGTTTTCGGAACTGTCTGCCAACGTAATGCTTCCGCTGCCTATTAAAATATATTTCGTCTCGGTATAAATAACGCTTGTATCGTTAAGCTTGAACTTAATTTCCAAAGGCATTGCAGAATTATTTTGTGCTGCCGGAGAAATTGTAAACCCGAAAGTGGAGCTGTCAGACTGAAAAGAATTAAGAGATGAATAATTAAAAAATGTAATCGGCACATTAAGATAATAACCCGGTGATGTGCATTCTATTTTTACATTCTGTGCAGCTGCAAGTCCCTTATTTTTAAATTTAATTTTCAGAATTCCGGATTCGCCGGGATTGTAAGTTGATTTATTCAGTGTGGAAGAAACAGGATACACGTAAGCTCCGCCAATCAAAGCAAAGTACTGATTTGTAAACAGCATGCCTTCTGCAAGCGGGATTATCTCCGCCTGTGTTGGCCAGAAACCGGTCGTGCCGGTCTCCGGTGTCATTGCGATTATCCTGTGAGGCGAGTGAACGGAATCATTGTAATACCAGTCATCAGCGCTTCCTCTTACTGTATATCCAACAGTCTGCGAAGGCGTGCCTATAGTGTAATTATTATATTTAGTCATATCGACAAGATACTCATTAAATTTATTATCATCAGGAGTCGGAGTCGGGTCCTGCCATGCCCAGGGTTTTATTAAATAATTTCCGTAAGTATGCGAGCCGAGTACTGCCTGAAGATTTTTTGAATTAACAAAATTCATTGCGGCCTGCGTTTCGAGTTCGGAGAATGGAGAAACGCCTCTGTAAGTGTCGCTTGAGGGGCTAGTACTCGAACCGTTATTAGAAGAATTCCAGTATTGATATGTCCCGTAATTCCTGTTAAGATCAATACCGAAACTGCCGCCGTTATTCTTCCTGTTCTTTCTCCACAAACCGCCGCCGGTCGGATTTGTAGTCTGATTATAAACATATCCGTCAGGATTCAATACAGGTGTAAAATAAAGTTCTCTGTTATTTAAAATGTATGTCGCGACAGGATCAACATTATAATTTTCAAAAAGCCAGTACATAAAATAAATCATATGCTCCATGCTTTCAGGCTCGCGCGCATGAATCAGGGCGTGATACCAGACCTGTGGATTACTGCCGGAAACATCGGGACTGTTGGAGACTCTTACAGTCCACATCGATCTTCCTTCGAGCGTAGTGCCGATAGAAAACTTTGCTGAAATTAAATTAGGATACTGAAGCCTCATCGAATCAAGCTTCGCGACCACTTCAGTAAATTTCAGAAATCCTCCCATCGTTCCGTAAATCGAATGACTTACATTGTAAAGGTCTTTAGAATTAATAATGGACATTTGTAATTCACTGTTAGACATTTTTGGCAGGCTTTCATAGTACCTGTTCCAGTCGGGGATTAATACCTGGTATGGTGTACCCGAACTTTTAAGCAGTTCGATTTCGTCTTTAGAAAGCCATGCGTCCAGGTAATCAGGCTTCCTGATGGCGTGGTCAATATTTAATCCTGAGTCGGTCATCTTTTTAAATGCATCTTCACCCGATGCAAATATTCTGACCTGGGAATAATTATTCGAAGCTGTCGTGCTTTGAGCAGATAATTTTAACGATGTAATAAATAAAAATAAAAATACGAATATTAATTTGAAATTTGATCTCATGATTTTGCTGTTATTTTTTTTTGAAGTTAACCAACTTAATCTTAAAATCGCCCAGATTGTATTCAAAAAAAATAGTATCAATATAAAAGTGTATCGGGATAGATTCCGTCCGGTGGTTTAAAAACAGAAAAAGAAGTCAGGACATTGGTCAATGATTACAAGAATCAAAAAGCTATGATGTGAGATGAAGCGGGTAGTTTTTATTAAAACGAAGAGAATGTTTTGATAAATAAAAATTCACAAATTAAAATCTCATCACTCATCAATCCATTACTTCATAAACATTCACAGTATTAGT
>JBBRTN010000357.1:0-3003 GCA_038244395.1 Ignavibacteria bacterium | reverse complement strand
GCACCTGTGGTTATTCGTACTCAACCACTTCGTGGTTTCATTCAGGTTGTTCAGCAAAGAGTATAAATACGACATTATATAGTTCTAATTACTTATGAAAATTGAAGAATGTCAAATATCAAATACCGATGAACTCCTTACTAAATCGGTGTCCAAAAAAATAGAGCATGCGACTGTTCAATCATTAAGGAAGATCCAGCTTTTTTTATTCGTTCGCAGTATCAAGAAATTATTTGGAAAGAAATATCTTAGAGGAAAGAAAAAAGAAAATATTGTAGCAGGAACTCCAACCCACCAAATTAAGCAAATATCAAATTCCACCATTATTGCGGGAGATATGGTTAAAATTCGTACACGTGAGGAAATTTTAGCTACCCTTAATGAAAGAAATAAACTGGAAGGTTGCTTTTTTATGCAGGAAATGTTCCAGTATTGCGGCAAGGAATTCAAAGTAATTAAGAAGGTGGATAACTTCTTTGACGAAGCTGCCATGGAAATGAGAAAGGCCCGGACAACCTACTTGCTGGAAGGGTTGCATTGCTCAGGAAAATTGACCGGCTATATCACTGCCTGCGACCGTAATTGTTACTCATTCTGGAAAGAGGCCTGGATGGAGAAAGTTCCACAGTAAAATAATTCCTCAAGAAACCGAATTCATAAAATAAATATTTTCTCTTTCAAGACAAAGCAAGCCTGAACCGCGGGTCGTTAAGTGCCCAGTTTAAAGATTAAGCAGAATTTTATTCTACCTGTGAGCCCCGGAGCAGTTGCTTCGGGGCTTTTTTTTGCTTATATCTTAACACCTCTTGCTCCCTATCATCTAATACCCATCTGATACTCATCTGATACCTTTCTGTAACCTTAAGTTACAGAAAGGTATCAGATGAGTATCAGATGGGTATTAGATGATAGGGAGCAAGAGGTGTTAAGGGAGGAAGGATTACTGGTTTTAGGATCAATCGAAAAAGTTTGTTATACTGATAGTCCACTCCAAGTGAGACTATCCGTATAAGTGCACCCACTTAACTGCCAGGGGTGTTAGCCATGCAAAAAACACCGATGAACAAGCATAATATTTTGTAAAAAAACTTGGAAAGGAATAATTTAAAGGATAGCTTTGGGAGAATAATATTTGAGGGAAGGGATTTTGCAATTATTAAGGTTATTCATTCGAAAGCACATAAAGACTTATTTACTGCGGACAGTAATCAGTTCAATTTAAATGAATGGTGCAACGAGGCGCCGCACTGAACATAGTTGCTACCTTTATCTGAAATATTGAAATATAAATGTAACCAGAACTGTTGGAAGTAGTAAACTAATTAGTTAACTTTGTGTTGTGATTAGAAAGTTAATTGCCTATAAAATCCATTTCGTGAAGTTTTACAAGTCACAAGACAGTAAGACCCAGGAAAAGATTGAATATGTACTTGCTGAATCGTTGAAAGCCGAATATATGGAAGAAAAGTATGGAGGGAAATAAAATGAAAAACGTAACAGATTTCGAAGATTTACTTAAGGAAAAATATGGAGAGCAAGGAACTCCAGGTCGTGATAAATTTGATGCGGATTCACTTGCATTTCATTTAGGTGTTATGCTAAAAGAAGCAAGACTGGAAGCCAAGATTACTCAGTTACAACTTGCCGAGAAAACAGGCACTAAAAAAAGTTACATCTCAAGAATCGAAAATGGACAAAGTGACATTCAAATTTCCACTTATTATAAACTGATAGAAATTGGATTAGGTAAACATTTAAACATTTCGATTGGAAAAGAATTATTGCGACAATAAGCAAAACTTTCAACAGGGCCTGGGGGGAAATTTAAAGTTAACACTTTCCATTAAAAACTTATGAGCTGAACTTTAAAACAACGAAATAACCGGAGCGATAGCACTTTGGATCGGATTCCATTTTGGGTTGTATTGATAATTCGTATTTTTTTTTAACTTCGTACTATATTCAAAGTAGATGAAGCCAATTTTTTTGATTTTGCTATTATTTCTCTCTTCTCTTTGCCTACCCGCATTGGCACAAGAGAAACAGGTTGTGGTGCCCTATACTTTGGCTGACCGGGACCGGGCTATCCTTACTGACGCAAAAATAGCTTCACTGGAAGCCAATATGAATTTGAGATTTGAAGGTCAACAAAGACAACTTGACGATATAAAAATACTATTTTACTGGGGTTTTGGTATCTTAATCACCCTATTCATTTTCATGCTCGGCTACATGATATGGGATCGCCGTACTCGCTATGCAACCCGCTTTAATACAAGCATCTAAGGCAGAAGAAAATAGCCGGAACCTGATAACCACACTTCGTGATTACTCAAAAAAACATCCTGATTTGACCGAAATTCTAAGATCTCATGGCATCCTATAAATGAGGAAAAGATTGCGAGGATTGAAACTGGATATGGGGTTGAATATTACCACTTTAGACGAAATTCTTGATAATAAATAGGAGGAAAGAGGGGCTGATAAACGTGAAAAGTGGGAACAGGAATTTGAAGCATTTCGACTTGGAGTTTTACTTGAAGAAGCCAGAATAAAACATGGGTTGACTCAGGAAGAGTTGGCTCAAAAATGTGGTACAAGTAAATCTTATATTTCAAGAATTGAAAATAATGCCTCAGACATACGATTGTCGACGCTGATGAAAATTATTCAACAGGGCCTCGGGGGACATTTAACGTTGACACTTCAGCTTGAGAAATAAAATCCGCAGTGGTCTTGCATTTTGTTATTGTTGATTTTTAAAAACATATATTGTAGAAATATTTGTATCTTTAGGACATGAAAACATTGACAATCAATATCCCGGATACCTTAGACCTTGACAACAAAGACCTTTCCATGATACTTGCTTCAAGACTTTATGAACAAGGAAAATTGTCATTAGGACAGGCGGCTGAAATGGCTAATTTATCCAAACGGACATTTGCCGAGTTATTGGGAAAATACAATGTTTCTATCTTTAATTATCCAGCTTCTGATATC
>JBBRTN010000356.1:0-3004 GCA_038244395.1 Ignavibacteria bacterium | reverse complement strand
TTAAATGATAAACTGTAACGATTTGTAAATCTTTGTGCCGATCTATCTTTTTCTAACATTTTCTTTATCCTTTCTGATTTAAGTTTAATAAAATGTTAATAACATTTTGTAAACCTATTTCAGGACAAGACAATATTCACCATTCACCATTCACCTTTATTCCTTATCGCTGCCCAAAGCAAAATTTATTGCTTCGTCTTTATTTAATTTACCGGCATCATTCAAAAGCTTTTCGTATGTTTCATTTCCAATTATTTTTTTTATCTTTTCAATGTGTTCATCCGTGATTTTAAATTTTTCAGCACCGAAAGGAATAAAATATTTTTCAGTTATTTCTTTCATGTATAAAAAATATTTAAGTGAATCCTCAAATTCCTCAAGGTTAAAGAAGGATATACCCAGCCGGTAAAGATTAAATCCAAGATAATAATCAATTCCCGAATCAAGCATCAGTTGAATTGATTCCTTGTGAAGATTAATCGCTTTTTTTTCGTCTCCAAGATTTGATGTAACCTCGCCGAGATACATAAGCGCTACGATCATACTTGCCATGTATCCGCCTTCCTTTAAAATAATAATGGACTCTTTCAGCAGATCCGCGGCTTTTCCATATTCTTCTAAACTGGAATAAATGCTCCCCAGGTTAATTAAATTTATTGAAATTAAATATTTATCTCCAAGCAGATTTGAATTCTTCAGACTTTCTGAACTGTAATTTAATGCCTCTTCAAAATTTTTTCTCCTGAATTCGAATACTCCGAGACTTGCAAGAATCATTGTGATCTGATGGGTATCATTAAGTTCCTTAAAGATTTTAAGAGCTTCAGTTTTATAATTAAGAGCTTCATCATTGTTTCCTTTTCTGCCGGCAAGAAATGACATGTTATACATTATAATTGCCATTTCCCTTTTATCACCAATTTTCCTGAATATTGAAAGCGCCTGTTCATAATATTCCAGAGCTTGTGCCTGATTTTCCTGGTTCAGGCTTGTGATAACTCCAAGTACATTTAAACTTCTTGCGATTCCGGCTTCGTCATTTATTTCTCTGCATATGAGCAGACTTTTTTCAATGTACTCTTTTGCTTCGGAAATATTTCCGAGGCTGTGTTTCATTAGAGCTATGTTTTGGAAAATCTTTGCCCTGAGAATATCTTTCACGGGTAAATTTGCATTCAGGACCTTCATGCATGTCTGCAGTCCCTCCCGGAAATATCCTTTGATATTCCAAAATTCAGTCATATCATAAACAAAATCATATGCATCGTCGGGTTCATTTTGAGAACCCCACTGGATTGCTGTCCTGATATTGTCCTGTTCACTTTCAATTAATTTTATCCATTCCAGCTGATCTGTTTTGCTGAGTCTCATTTGGTTGACGTCAGCTATTTTTTTGAAATAATAAAAATGTTTCATGCTCATCTCTTTCTTCTCTTCCAGCTTTTCGTTTGCATACTGCCGGATGGATTCAAGCATAAAAAATCTTATGGACCCGGATTTTTCTGATGAATTAATTAAAGACTTGTCAAGAAGGTTTGTCTGTGTATCCATTGTCTCAAAGATCTCTATGTTTTCATCAGAGCAAACTTCTTCAGCCGCCTCCATTGTCCATCCTCCAGAAAAAACCGAAAGTCTCAGCAATAATAATTTTTCTTTTGCGGTCAGCAGGTCGTAGCTCCAGTCAATAAGAGCCCTTAGCGTCTGCTGTCTTGGAAGCGCTGTCCTTTTTCCTCCGGTAAGTAATTTGAACCTGTCATCTAATTTAGCGCAGATTTTTTCAACGGGCAGTACTTTAATCCTTACTGCGGCAAGCTCAATGGCAAGCGGTATTCCGTCAAGCTGATAACAGATCTGCGCGAGTGCCGGAGCATTTTCATTATTTACTCTGAACTCGGGATTTACAGCCAGGGCTCTTTCAATGAATAACCTTACAGCTTCAAACTGTGAAAGTTCAAACGGTGTATTTGCCTGCTCGGGTTCGGGATGTGCAAGTGATAATACTTTATGAACTACTTCTCCTTTGCATCTTAATGTCTCTCTGCTTGTCGCAATTATTTTAAGTTTAGAACAGCTTTGTAAAAGTTTTTCTGCTATCCTTGCACAGACTTCTACCAGGTGTTCACAATTATCCAGAATGATGAGTATAGTTTTATTCTTTAAATTACTTATAAGATTAAACTCTGTTTCCCTGTCAGGCTGATCACTAATTCCAAGTGCGGCATTAATTTTTTGAAGTATAAGCGCGGGGTCAAGCAGCGGGGCAAGCTCGACGAGCCAGACTCCGTCATCAAATTCGTCTATCAGGTCTGCGGCGACCTGCATTGCAAGTCTCGTCTTGCCAGTTCCTCCGGGACCGATTAATGTAATCAGTCTGGAGCCGGAAAATAATTTTTTAATTTCGGAAATTTCATTTTCCCTTCCGATAAAATTTGTGAGCTGTACCGGAAGATTGTTTGGTCTTGCATCGAGTGTTTTTAATGCAGGAAAATCTAAAGTAATTCCGGCTGCACAAACCTGGTATAATTTTATCGGCTGCGTCAGATCTTTTAAACGCCGGTCGCCCAGGTCGCGGAAAGAAAATTCTGTTTCAGTAAGGGCATCTATTATTTCTTTTTCATACTCATATGTATCCTGGGATATTAAAATCTGTCCGCCGTAAGAGGCAGACATAATTCTCTGTACACGTGCAAGAGTAATGTAGCCCATATAATCGGTTCCGCTCCATTCTGCCATGCCTGTATGCATTCCCATTCTGACTTTTAATCCGGGTTCATCCGAATTTACTGAAATGAGTTTCCTCTGAATGTCTACTGCGGCTTTGACAGCATCGTATACATTTCCAAAGGCGCAGAAAACAGCCTCTCCAACTGTCTTGAATATAAATCCGTTATTTTCTTCAATGACTTCATGGAAAATTTTTTTATGAATCAGTAATTTTCCCTGCATTGATTTATCAAAATCCTGAGAAAGCCTGGAGCTTCCTTCAATATCTGTAAATAGAAAT
>JBBRTN010000355.1:0-3006 GCA_038244395.1 Ignavibacteria bacterium | reverse complement strand
TTTTCAGAATTTGATATTTGAACTTTTTTAAAATTATTAATCGAAATGTTTGGGCTTTGATATATTCTTACCCAGCTTTCCTGAGTAAATGATTTAGAAGAGAACAGCAAGAATAAAACAAACAAGAGTATTTGCTTTTTCATAATTTTTCTCCTTTTCGTTTTTCTAAACTTAACAAATATTAAATGCTATTTCAATACTCAACAAGTTTTTTCAGCTTCTCTTCAAATTTCCCCTTCTGAAAAAAATTCTCCTCAAGCGGCAGAGCAAACGGCACAGGAGTATCCAGACTTGCACTCCGCATTACAGGCGCATCGAGATACTGAAAAAAATTTTCCGAAATGTAAGCCGCAATCTCGGCTCCGATTCCGCCTGTCAGAGTGTCTTCGTGCAAAATAATTACCTTACCTGTTTTCTTAACACTTTCCTCAATCGTCTTTTTATCCCATGGTAACAAAATTCTTAAATCAATTAAATCTGCGTTTATTGAAGAATTGTTCTTTAAAATTTTCGAAGCCCAGTGAACTCCCATACCGTAAGTTACAATCGTTACGTCATCACCTTCGGAAATTAATTTTGCTTTGCTTGTATCAACTGTATAATAATCATCGGGTATTTCTTCCGAGATACTCCTGTACAATGCCTTGTGCTCGAAGAACATTACAGGATTAGGATCTTCAATAGCGGCAGATATCATCCCCTTAGCGTCAAATGGATTTGACGGATAAAATATTTTCAAGCCGGGCGTATGAAAAAACCATGCTTCATTTGACTGCGAATGAAACGGACCCGCGCCCACTCCTCCACCGCAGGGCATTCTGATCACAACATCCGCATTCTGTCCCCAGCGGTAATAAATTTTCGCCAGATTATTTACAATCTGATTAAAGCCGCTCGTAACAAAATCCGCGAACTGCATTTCTATCACTGACTTTATTCCTTTTATCGACAGGCCAAGTCCGGCACCGATTATTGCTGATTCGCACAGAGGAGTATTTCTGATTCTGTCTTTCCCGAATTGTTTATAAAAATTCTCCGTGATTTTAAAGACTCCTCCGTATTCAGCAATGTCCTGACCCATAACAATAAGATTATCATACCTTTCCAATGACTGGCGAAGACCATCCGAGACTGCATCTATCAGCCTGCGGCTTGATTTCGTAGTTGTCTTTGGATTAATAATTTCCTGAACGTAGGGTGCGTAAACGTCTGTTAATTCCGACTCCGTATCCGGAGTCACTTCCGGTTCTGCAAAAGTTTTTTCGAGTGCATTGTCAATCTCAGTCTTAAATTCGTTTCGTATTTTGTCAATCAGCGTCTCGTCGAGGATTCCTTCCTCTAGTAAATAATTCTCATAATTCGATACAGGATCTTTCTTAGCCCATTCATCAAAAAGTTCTTTCGGAACATATTTAGTCCCCGATGCTTCTTCGTGTCCCCTCATTCTGAAAGTTTTGCATTCCAAAAGCAAGGGTCTTGGATTATTTCTTATTGATTCTGCATAAGTTTTTATTGTATCATATACAGTTAATAAATTATTTCCGTCAATCTGCATTGACTCAATTCCGTAACCTATTCCTTTATCGGCAAGGTCTTCGCATTTATACTGTTCTTTCACAGGAGTGGAAAGTCCGTAGGCGTTATTCTCAATAATAAATATTACGGGTAAATTCCAGACTGCTGCGACATTTAGGGCCTCATGAAAATCGCCTTCGCTTGTTCCTCCGTCTCCGGTAAAAACCGCCGCAACCTTCTTTTCTTTTTTTAACAAACTTGCAAGACCGATCCCGTCGGCAATTCCCATTTGAGGTCCGAGATGAGAAATCATTCCAACTATATGGTAATCATTCGTTCCGAAATGAAATGAGCGCTCGCGTCCTTTTGAAAACCCATTAAACTTTCCCTGAAGCTGCATAAACAATCTATCGAGCGGAAGACCACGAACCGTAAAAACACCGAGGGTCCTGTGCATCGGTAAAATATATTCGTCTTTATCCAAAGCCATCGCCAGACCCACTGAGATTGCCTCCTGACCAATACCTGAAAACCATTTCGAGATTTTTCCTTTGCGGAGAAGCAACAGCATTTTTTCTTCGATCATGCGCGGAAGGAGAATAGCTTTGTATAAATTCAGCAATGTATCGTCATCATAATTATTCCTGTCAAACATCATGACTCTTTTTCTATATTCGACAGCAGGTTGTGATTCCATAAAAATTTTTCGTAATTAAATTTTCGGTGTTATAAAATATTCATGAATAGATTTTCTTACCAGACGGCATTCAAAGATTAAGCCTACACAGAAAACCGTTGTAACGGTTTTCCTAAGTCTTATTTGCCGGGCTGATACTTTCTCATACCAAGCTGATTGTCCAGCGTAAGTAAGCCGAACCCCTCGCCTTTGATCAATTTTAACTTTGCAAGCAGCTTTGATATTGTCGCCTCTTCTTCGACCTGTTCATCTACATACCATTCGAGAAAACTCTTGACCGAATGATCATTTTCTTTTATTGCCGTATCCATCAGTTCGTTTATGCTTTGTGTCACATACTTCTCATGCTCTAGCGATTCTTCGATTACATTAATTACCGAATTAAATTCCGCTTTGGGCTCCTTTAATGATTTCAGAATTACCCTTCCTCCTTTATCGTGAACAAAGTTAAACATTTTCATTGCATGAAAATGTTCTTCCTGCGCCTGGACGTTGAAGTAGTTGGCAAATCCCTCCATCTCTATCGATTCCAGATAAGCAGACATAGAAAGATAAAGATATTCAGCAAAAAATTCTTTGTTAATCTGCTCATTAAGAGCGTCCTGCAGCTTTTTTGTCAGCATTATGATTTTCTCCTTAAAATTTTATTTCATAAAAATAACGATTTGATTGCTGAGATTAAATGAATTTAAAAATTAAGGTGTAAACAAAACTCAGCCTATCAGAAATATGCTGAGTCTTATTTAATTTAATAAATTGATTAGTGAAAGGGAGTTTACATTGTTTTAGGATTT
>JBBRTN010000354.1:0-3023 GCA_038244395.1 Ignavibacteria bacterium | reverse complement strand
GTCAGTGTAGTAACCCAGCAATGAAGAGTAGACTTTTGAATACTGATCTTCAGTCATATTCAGTTTTTTATAAAGCATATCCGCGACTCGGCCCGCTTTATCTCCCGGTAAATTCTGAGCAAATGAATTTGAGCCGGTAACAATCAGAGCAACAAATAAAATCATCGTCGTGATGAATTTTTTCGTTAACATTTTTTTACTTTTCCTTTCTTTTTAGTTTTAGTTTTTTTGTTGAATAACGACTTTGTAACAGCATCAGTCAGAATAAAGTTTATATTTTTTTAATGCCGGGATAAATACGTTCTCATATAAAAATTGGTTTCATGTTATTCTGTGATATTTAATTTTATTTCCCCGGAATTTCCGTTTACTTCCGGATAGTACATAAGCTGACCTTTTGCAGGATTGACTTCATATTCACCGGGTATCTGCGCTCTCATAATATATGAAAATTCATATTCCCCTTTTCCCATGTATGCAGCAAAAAATGTAACGCGATTGTCACGAACTTCCTTATCAGCATACCACCATCTCCAGTAATAATACTGATAACCTCCGTAATTACTTTCATCATCTATTGTGTAAGCCCAGTCATCCTTTATGACTTCGGTACCCGAAGGCAGCGGATCTTCAAGCATGAAGTATTGATAGTCATTGCTTTTGGAGTAAACCCTGAGTTTCACAAGTATCTCATCACCGGGCTTTACGTTACCGCTGAAATATTTTTTCCTGTAAGTTATTTTATTATCCGAATAAGAATTATATTTTTCAAGTAAAAAATATTCTCTTTCTACTCTGAATCCCTCTTCACCCGGAGCAATATTATCATTTGAATTATAATAATAAATGTTTGATGAAAAATATACTTTGCCGGTTCCGCTTTTTTCTATCCTTATTTCATTAGCTCCTGCTTTCAGTTTACCGCTTTCAATATTTATTAAACTTCCTTTTTTAAATACATCGTCTCCGGTCATTTGTTTTTCAAAGACGGACTCGTCGTTCAGGTATACTTTGACAGAATAATCTGGGTTAAGTTCGTTTGACGTTTTCAGGTAATCTGCCATTGCATAAATTATCATCGCAGTCTCCTGTGTATTTCTCCAGGCCTTTCCCTGACGCTGCATTATCAGCCACCTGATTACTTTATCTTTTAATTCGGACTTATCATTAATATTTACAATAGCTTTCAGAGCCATTGCCGTAGTCTGGACTTTATCATCCTGCCATTGATAATGAAACTGTTTGCCTTCCCAGTATGCAGCACCATCGCCCGTTGTCCTCACATTCTTTTCAAGTCCGCTCATGGCTTCCTTTGCCTTACTCTCATCACCAATAAGTTTCCATGTCATTGCAATCAATCCTCTTGCATAATCATTTATTTCAGATGAATTTAGTTTTTCCATTTCCTTATTAAAAAAATCAGTATTCCTTTCTCCTGCAACAGCAAGTGAATACAGCATATAAGCTCTTGTTGTAGGATCAATATCTTTGGTATTAAGACTTTCTTTTATTGCTTTAATTCCTCTGTTCAATACCCCTTCTTTAATTTCATAGTCAGATTGCTTCGCCAGCGACATTCCATAAACTACATAAGCAGTCATAAACGGATTTGACTGATCATTTTCCCACCAGCCCCATCCCCCGTCAGAATGCTGAAAGCTGTATAGTCTTTGCAGACCTTTGTTAACCATCAAAGGCAGGTCTTTCTTTGTAGCGTCACTTATAGGCGCATTTAATTTTATGAAAGTATTTGCCACTATCACTGTAGGAAGAAACCTGCTCATTGTCTGCTCAACACAGCCGTAAGGATATCCTATTAACTCATCCAGTGCTGAAAGAATTGTAGCAGCCAGCGACGGATCAACTGTAAAATTCATTCCTGTGCTTCTCAGATCGGTGCCCGGAGGAATCGTTACCGATTTCGTTTCAGTTTTATTTTCATCGGAAAAATCCGCGATGACACTTTCAGATATTTTCAAACCCTTTGGCTGCAATGGAATTTTTACTTCCATTGCATCGGATTCCTCATTAGTCAATGCTTCCGCATAAAGCCTTGCTTCTCCTACCGGCTGCATTACTTTTATTTTCCAGTCAACTCTGACTTCTGTATTCGGGGCAATGCTTAAATTCTTTTCATTAACTCCATCTTCCAGCATAACATTTTCACCTGTAAATTTTATCTTAGTCTGCTTTTCTGTTTCCAGGTAATTGTGAACTATAGTTGAGACTGTGACTTCATCACTCTCCTGCAGGAATCTGGGTGTCTCCATTCTTATAAGTAAATCTTTTCTTGTAATAACTGTCGAAGTCATCTGGCCTACTTTTGTATCACCGGTAATTACCCTCGAAGTTATTCTCCATGTAGTAAGGTTATCCGGGTATGCCACTTCCACTACTGCATTGCCATCTGCATCAGTCTTTGTGTAAGGCGACCAGTAAATAGCATCACGAAAATCGGAACGTACATCCGGAGTTATAAGATTATCCTTATCAATACTGCTTTCCGGACTATTACCATTTTTGCTTTTATACATTACTTTCTTTTCATCCCTGACGGTGCCCGGAGCAATGTTCCTTGAAGCCATATCTGTCGTTGATTCTTCGGAGACTCTTCCCGACTGTTCGCTTTCGATTTCATTTAGTTCTTTATTATTATAAAGTGTTATTGATTTAACCTGGCTCTTGTACAATGTCAGTTCAACCAAATCATCTTTCGTGATTCCGTTATAGTAAGCGCTTATAAAATAATTTCCTTCGGGTAATTTGAATTCAAAGTTACCGTCTTCATCCGTAACCGCAGCCTGATAATCTTTATCAATTACAATAACAGCATGACCAATCGGATCGCCATTCTTCTTTAATAATCTTCCCCTGACAGTTGCAAGATCTTGTTCACTTGTTGTCTTCAGATTAAATTTCTCATAGATGGTTATCAGCCTTGACTGACCGTTGCTGTTGCTGTTATTATTGTAAGTAGTGGATACATTGACAGATTTTTGTCCGTAAAAAAATTTTCTTATGTC
>JBBRTN010000353.1:0-3031 GCA_038244395.1 Ignavibacteria bacterium | reverse complement strand
TGACGCGCCATATCTCGGGACAAGAGAGAAGGATGTAAGAAATAATTTTCATCTTCCGGAAGGACTGACAATAAAAAATTTAATTGCGGAGAATTTTTCCGATAAGGAAAATTCTGGAATGCCCGGGTATTTTTCGGATTATCTTGATTCATCACTTAACTGGAAAGATATACAATGGATCAGATCAATAACAAAACTTCCATTGGTAATAAAAGGGATCGGATGTAAAGAAGATGCGCTTCTTGCAGTCGAAAATGGTGCCGACGGAATTGTTGTTTCAAATCACGGGGGAAGACAGCTTGATACCTGCCGCGCAACAATTGATGTTTTGCCGGAAGTGGCAAAGGCGGTTCAGGGGAAAATAGAAATCTTAATTGACGGGGGAATAAGAAGAGGGACAGATATAGTAAAAGCGATTGCGCTCGGAGCGAAAGCGGTATTGGTCGGAAGACCCATAATCTGGGGGCTCGCAGCTGAAGGAGAAAACGGAGTCAGGTCTGTGCTGAACATACTTAGAAAAGAGATGGAGCTTGCGATGGCGCTTTGCGGATGCGATTCTGTGAGAAAAATTTCTAAAGAATTAATTGCTCTTAAATAAAAAGCCCTGTCAAGGGAGCTTGACAAGGCTTCGAGGGTTGATTATGAAACAATCTTAATCTTTATATTTTATTTCATATATGAATTCTCTATTTGAATAATCAGTGCTTGTCCAGAGGTTTAAAGAGTTTAATTTGTCAATTACATTTGAGACAAGATTTTCATTTACTCCCTGAATATTTTTGAAAATAATCTTTCCGTCTTTTCTTACCTGGGTTATAACCTTTACTTTACCTGTCAGATTTTCGCTGGAAAATTTCAGGTAAGGGGTTTTAAGAACTTCTCTTACTTCCTGAACTATCTGTGAATTCAGCTCTGAGACTTTGGTTCCTGTTCCGGGTGAGGCTTTTGAATCGACGGTGTGGATCATGATGAATGTAGCTAATACTGCTGCCAATAAAACTTTGTGTGCTGTCATTTTTGTAGAACTCCTTTAAATAAATAAATTTTTTTAAAAACTTCCTGCACAGTATTCGTAATTATCAGACGAAAGTTGCAAAGCAATGTTAATAAATCTTAAACTAATTCTCCTTTTGCTTTCTTGAGATTTCGGATCCAGCCCCTGTATTTGGTTCTTTTCACGGGTGTCCCTTCGAATGTTTTATTAAAGTCCACTTCGGTCATTTCCAGAAGTTCATCATAATTTTTATTTATGATTTCTTTTTTTGGGAGGAAGTTTGTTTCCGTACTAAAAACTTTATTTGAATTATACGGGCAGACATCCTGGCAGATATCACATCCAAAGACCCAACCGTTCAGATTTATATTATCCGGGATGTCACCGCGGTTCTCGATTGTCTGGTAGGAAATGCAGAGGTTTGCGTCGAGTTTATATTCATCATATATCGCGCCGGTTGGACAGCTGTTAATGCAAAGAACACAGCTCTTACACATGTCTTCAATGGGCTTGTCATATTCCAGTGCAGTATTTATAAGAATCGTGGCAAGGAAAAAATAACTTCCTGTTTCCGGAATTATTACGTTTGTATGTTTTCCAATCCATCCAATACCCGAGCGCACTGCCCAGGCTTTATCCATTACAGGTCCGTCGTCAATATAAAATTTTGTTTTGATACCTTCGGAGAGATTCTCAATATCCAGGCATAAAGGTTTAAGGATAGTCCTGATTACTTTATGATAATCTCTTTCACCCCAGGCATAACGCGAGATCTTCGGAATGTCTTTATTTTCCGAATGCGCAAACGGCGTATCATACAGGTATGCGAGTGAAATTACAGACTCCACATCGTTCATTACTAATTCCGGATTTACCCTTTTCTCAAAACTGTCTTTCATCCATTTCATATCTGCGTTTCTGTTTTCATCAAGCCATTCTTTTAAATACAGGCCTTCAGTCTTCAGCTCAACGGCAGATGAAATTCCGCATTTCATAAAACCGGCATCAGTACATTTTTGTTTTATGATGTTTGTTAAAATATCTTTCATTAAATTCAAATTGGAAATTCTAAAACTTAAAATCAAAGCGCTTCTCTTCAGGCTTCTTTACATAAATGAATTCATCTATTATCTTAAGCTCAAAGGTTCGGAGCCGGCAGCCCATCTTCGTCGGCTGCTCGCCCGTTTCGAGATGGAACCTGAAGCCGTGAACCGGGCAGGCGACATACATTTCCTCTATATAACCATCATACATTTGTGTAGTATGATTATGAGGGCAGATATTATCAACAGCAAAATATTCATCATTCACCCTGAAGACCGCGATCTCATTTTCATCGTCAAGCTGAAATCTCTTTCCTTTGCGGTTATAGATCTCGGTAACGCTGCATATTTTTATAAATTCGTCCAGCATTAAATTAAAAAATCTTGTTTAAAGAATTTAATTAAATTTAACTAATGTGAAGTTTTTATTATATGACATCTTATATCCGATGTTAGTCTTTGTGAGCGCCGCGATCTTGATCAACAGCTCATCAAAAGTATCCCAGTCAGCGAAATATTTTTTGTAATTTTTATAAATAACTGTTGAACATGACTTATTCAATAATTTATTAAAAACTTTACAAAAATAAAAACCTCTTTCGGATTTCTCTGAAAGAGGTTAAATAAGTGTTGAGCAATATTAACCGTTAACTGATATGGATCTGCTATTTATTTTTATAAAGCGGATTATTTTTTATTTCATTTTCCTTATATAGATTAATATTTTTTTCATTTATTTCAGTTTGCTTTATATTGTAATTATAAAAAGGAATTCCATTATCATTATTTACAGACGCAGTAAAAGGTGCCGACGGGAAAATTGCAGATACAAAATTAGTCGCATTATTATCTGCAACTGTCAAATCCGCAAGGTCAACAAATCTATCACCTGTAAGATCTGTTTTGACATAACCGGATACAAAATTGTTTGCATCATTATCAATCAGACTTTCGTCGGCTAAATCAACAATTCCGTCCTGATTGACATCGCCGC
>JBBRTN010000352.1:0-3044 GCA_038244395.1 Ignavibacteria bacterium | reverse complement strand
GTTTCATACCGCCTTAAAGTCTCCGGATACCTTGAAAATAATGACGGGAGCGGATTCATAAATTATTCCATTGCAAAGCCGGGCACAACATTAAACCTTCCCGACGAATCACCTCCTGATCTGCAAACACCCTCAAATAATTATATGGGAGCAACCGGGAATACGGAATTTTATTATTCACTTGGATCGGGAACAGGTATCTTTGTAGTACAATTTCACAGCGATTCGCCTGAACTGAATTTTTATATTGTTACAAGTGAGATGACTGCTTATCTGAATTATCTTTCGAGAGAAGAGTTCAGGAAAACAAGCAGCGTTACTTTCACATGGAGTGTAAAAAAATATTTAACTTATTTTTCTGTGGATGATTTTGTAAGGCCAAATCAATTAAACAACAACGCGGGATACAGGGCAGAGCTATTTTCATCAGAAAGAACTTTTAAGACGGGATATTTTTAGACATGCTGTCACGGATGAAGGTCCTGTTATTTCTCCAGTCTTTTCTGACCTTGACAAATAATTCAAGATAAACTTTCTTGTTAAGAAAATTTTCAATGTCTTTGCGGGCTTTTTCTCCAAGCTTCTTAAGCCCGGCTCCCTTCTTTCCAATTACAATTATTTTCTGTGATTCCCTTTCCAGAATTATCTCCGCGTTTATATAAATCATATCATTAATTCTTTCCTTAAACTCGACTAAGTTAACTATTACGCTGTAGGGTATCTCCTCGTGATACAGGTCCAGTATCTTTTCTCTGATTATTTCACTTACAAAAAATTTTTCCGGCTTATTGGTGAGAGTATCCTTCTCATAAAAAAATTCACCTTCGGGAATATACTTAAGGATTATTTTCTTCAGCTCTTCAATGTTTTCATGCTTCAGAGCTGAGACCGGTACAATCTCATCATATTTGAATTCGTTTCTAAGTTTGTCAATCACAGGAAGGAGACTATCCTTATTCATCAAATCAATTTTATTAAGAACGAGTATGCGCTTCTTGTTTTCAAGCAGTTCCTTATAATCTTCATTTATTTTTTTTAATTCATCGTAATTAATTTTTGCAGCATCTGTGATATGAACTACAAGGTCAGCTTCTTCGAGTGATGATTTTATTTCGCCGAGCATAAATTTCTGCAGCTCATACTTTGGCTCAAGTATTCCGGGAGTATCAATAAAAACAATCTGGTAATTTTCTTCAGTGAGAATCCCTAAAATTCTGTCCCGTGTAGTCTGGACTTTGCGGTTTACTATCGACAGGTTAAAATTAAGCAGCGCATTGATCAGCGTGGATTTGCCAGCATTAGGTTTTCCGAAAATTGTAACAAAGCCTGATTGATTCATTTTTATGGAAGTATTTTAATTTGATTCCCGGATTCGAGTATTATCTGTGGTTTGTTTTTATAAGTTGAAATTTTTCCGGTCACTTCTACATTTTTATTTTTAAATTTTGACAAGTTGCCAAACTCATTAAACTTCCCGGAAAAAATTGCGCAGGCAAATTCATTTTTGGGAAATTTGTTTTCAAAATTAAGGTAAGCTACTTTATCCGAAAGGAACACATCCGCTATAAATCCTTTTACATTGAGGGAATCCCCGATATGAAACTTTACTTCTTTTGAACTGATATTTTTTAATGCTGAGGTTTCTCCTGAAGATTTATTGTCTTCATTCCCGTTTGTTCCGGAAATTTCAGGCTTATGTGTTTCTGTAATCTCTTCCTTCTTTACCTTAACATTTGTTTCGCTTGTTGAATCTTTTTTATTGCATCCTGTCATTACAAAAAATTCAAAAAGCAGGGAAATTAAAATTAAGCTTCTCATATCTTCTGATAAATTAATTTACCGGACTTAAAATAAGAAAGATAAGAAAGATAAAGCGCTTTCTTCGGTTATGCTTTTAAGCAATTAAACAATTTCAATTTGTTTCTCCTTCACAGCAGCTTACTATTACCGACTTGCATTTTTCACACTGATAGTGTCCGTGAATCCAAACCAGATTTGTTATGAAATTACAGTTCGGGCAAATCACTTTACTGTCGCAGCTCCTGCAATCCGGATGTAGAGGTATTTCAACGGGATTATTTTTGTGCTGCTTTGCTTTTTGCATCATTGAGAACTGTCGCAAAATCCTGCTGCAACGACGGGTTTATTTTAATTGCCTTTTCAAGGTCGGCTACTGCTTCCGGATATTTGCCGGTCTGATAATATGCGAGCCCTCTTGATGAATAGGCAGCAGCTTTATCGGGATAATTTAAAATAAAAGTGTTAAGATTATTAATAGCTTCCGTATAATTTCCCATTGCTATTAATACTTCTCCAAGATAATAATATGCCGGAACCAATGTGTTATCAGCGGTTAATGCGCTGTTAAAATCTGAAACTGCCTGAGAATATTCGTTCTGTAGTTTATAAACTATTCCGCGGTTCATAAATGCCTCACCGTAATTAAGATCAAAATTGATCGCCTGTGTAAAATCCAGAATTGCATCAGGATAAAGATTTAAAGCAGTCCTCGTTAAGCCGCGGATGTTATATGCAACAGGGAAATTCGGATAACTTTGAATGGCAGACGTAGCATCGTCCAGCGCTGCATTATAATTTTGCAAAAAATAATAAGCAACCGCCCTGTTATATCTTGCAGTTGCATTTTCAGGGTCTGATTGTAAAAACTGTGTAAGATAGTTTACAGCTTCATCATAAGACCTTCCGTTAACTGCGGAAAGTCCCATTTGTAAATTCTGCGACGGATCAAGCTGTGAATAGATTTTAGGAACTGAAAGCAGAATAATTCCCGTAATTATTATTAAAATTTTCTTCATAATTTTTATTTTATTTGTATTGAATTCAATACTGCATTCAATGCGATGACTGCAAAAGCAATTTCAGTTTTCGAACAAATTTTTGAAAGCCAAAAAAGAATACTGACGAATCTCTTTAAACCTGTATAACCTGTGATGTCTTTAAATTTAATTATTACTAATAATTATCTATCTGTGCTCTCTGCAGCTTGCCTGAATAATCGATGTACACTGCTTTCCATTCAGTAT
>JBBRTN010000351.1:0-3074 GCA_038244395.1 Ignavibacteria bacterium | reverse complement strand
TAAAGATAATCACCTTAAATGTAAAAAAATATTTTAAAATTATTATTTGACTACGGCGATTTTAAAAATCTGTGTTTCCGAGCTTCCATTGATATCCGCCTGCACTACTCCGTAATAAATCCCGCTCTGCACGGATGTCGCATCCCATTTGACTTCATTATCAGCATTTGGAAATGTAGTCCCGTTAATAGTGGTGACTAGCTCACCGGACAAATCAAGAATTTTTACTGTAACATTCGAAGCGTTTCCGTTGAGATAATATCGTATGAAGGTCTCATTATTGTAGACTGGGTTTGGCCAGTTATATACTTTATCCGCCGGTAACGAGCCTGAAATATTTACAGGACTGTTCCCTGAAATGAAATTATTGTTTGATAAATATTTGTCCTTCAGATAATTTTTCCAGAGTATTTTATTAGGATTATAAACAATATTGGTTTTAAAACCATAAAGATAATTATCTCCGCTCAGTACTACAATGCCAAGGGTATCATTAAGATTTGCCAGTGCAGGAGTAGACCTTGTGTCCGGACCCACCTTCACCGGGAAGCCGCTAACAATTTTACCGTCAATACCATAGGCAAACATGTCACCGTTGTCAGATACAAAAATCAGGTCATATATATTATCATTATTTACATCGGCAACAGAAATTCCGGAAGTTATTTGTTCATTAACCTGGGCGGGAAAGTTGTCAAGCAAGACGCCGTTATAGTTTAATGCAAATACCCTTGTATCTGCGACAAACAAAATTTCCTGCTTACCGTCGCTGTTGACATCTGCCAGAACAGGGGATGAACTAATTTTTGTAATTCCGTAATTTATATTAATCTTATTTCCATTAATAAAAAATTCGTTGTTATTGTTTACAATCAAAATGTCAGTTGAATTTGGAGAAGTAATATTGCCAACGAGTAAATATTTATTTGCATTTGTAATATAGGAAAAAGTATCCGGCGGAGTCTGTGAAAACTGAATCACCGGTCCCGAGGCGGAATCAACATTAAACCTGTTTAGCCCGATATTATATTTATCTATTGCACCTGTTGTTTTACCTACATATGTAAATCCGGAATTATTATTTATCAAAGGAGGAGCGTCGGATAAACCGTTTTGAAAAAAAGTATTTCTTACGCTGCTGTCATTAGGAAGAACTGCAATCTGCTGGGGAGTAACAGTCACAATATATTTCCGGTTACCGGAAGTAAGCAACGACGGAATATTCGCCGAGAGTATATTCATTAAGCCTGAGGGCGAGAGTGTATCAACCGGAGATCCGTCTGAATAAAATCCATAAACTTTATTGCCTGTTCCATTCGCAAAAATTTCTTCACTGCCGTCACCTTTGAAATCAAATGCAGTTGCCTGAAATGTCAGACCGGTATCTACGGGCACATATTTTGGAAAACCGCTTAAAGGACTTAGCTGAACACTCCCTAATGAAACCTTAAAAGTCATGAGAGTATCAATGCTGCTGAAGTTTGTGATGTTGATATTATTATTAGCTAAAGAATAGCTTAATGAATTCGGGTTTGTAGTTGGAGTAAAAGCATTTTTATAAATTGATGTCGGCACCTGGTGATAGCCGTTAAACCAATAGTCTACAATGGTACCCTCTCCTGTAACCGGACCGAAAAGAGTCGAAAAAGTAACTCCAATTTGCTGAGCGCCTTTCGCTTCTTCCAGGTCTACTCCTTTGTGGTCAATGTCATTATTAATACTATTAGTTGCTATCTGAGCGTCAATAACATTTTCATCTATATGCCATATAAGAATCCCGCCTTTGTAAGCATTCTGATAATTAATCAAACCCGGAAGACTCCAGTCGAGAGTCTGAACGTCAGTAATATTTCCGCTGAGAAGTGTAATGTTATCAGTGTAAAAACCATAATATGAATTGGGGCTCTGGCTTGGTATGGAATCAACTGCAAAATGATTTGAATCAATGAAATTCCTGTTTCTTGAGTAAACTACCACACCGTCGTTTTCCGGATCGCGGTTTTTATTCTCAATCAGAAAATATTCCTTACTGCTCATTAAAACTTTATAAATTGTAGAGTCACGATAAAAGTCTTTTGAACTTGTAACAAGATTAACAGAATCTGAACCATATGAAAGGACAACCGGATCTACCCAGCCCAAATAAATTTTTTCCCATGCCGATGGCTCGGGAGGGAAGACACCTTTGTAACTGAAGATAGACTGACCGTCCATTAATCCAAATCTCCCTATTGTAGTTTTTCCTGTAACCGTATTGAATAAATCCGGTAAGCCCAAATAACTTCCAAAGTTAGCGCATGTTATTCCGTTTATTCCCAGCTCAAACAGCCCGATAGATGGAAGGTCCCTGTTTTCAGTTGACGGGATGATTGAGGAGTTCTGTATAAAAAAACCATCACTTGTCTGGTATCCGTTGTAGGAACCTCCGTAGAATTCCTGCAGATTTTTTAGTCCTAAATATACTGAAGGAATATCATATGGAGTCGGATCATATCCGTATTGGGAAGTCAGATCTATATCTCTTCCTACTCCGGCATGAAAAATAACAAATGCAGTATTTGATTTATTGTACTGTGAAAAATTTATAAAGCTGTCGGCTCTTGCCCAGGAATCCTGGAATAAATTCCCGAGCTTGCTGTTGTTCTCACTTCGCTGAGGAGAATAATACTGCATATTATGCGGAAGGTTAATTATTGTTCCGTATAAGTCAAAACTTATGTCTAATTTTTTTTTTGAAGATTTATAAAAATAATTCTCAAGAAATTTCAGGTGGTCAGAGAAATAAGCGCTATCGTAGGGAGGGGAGTCAATTACAGTATCTCTGCCTGTCTGAGGA
This sequence comes from Ignavibacteria bacterium, assembly GCA_038244395.1. GTDB lineage: Bacteria > Bacteroidota > Ignavibacteria > Tepidaquicellales > Tepidaquicellaceae > JAGPCH01. The sequence goes on along the minus strand of JBBRTN010000351.1, from coordinate 238 downwards.
TTATAATATGCATTTGACAAATCAAACAAACCGTTGCCTGTAGTCCGGGGGTCATCATCTTCCTGAAACTGTACCAGGATGGCAACAACTTTAAAGGAATCTGTACCTCTTGAAAAAGTCTTTGGATTCAATGCCTGGTTTTCTTTGCCGAATTTTACAGGATGAGAAAGAGAATAAGTGACCGGCTGAGTTTGTGTATACGATAAGCTAAATGAGAAAAAAAATAAACAAATCAGAG
>JBBRTN010000350.1:0-3087 GCA_038244395.1 Ignavibacteria bacterium | reverse complement strand
GGCCTGACATCAGCATTTCCAAGATGATTCTTCAGAAAATTCATTAGAGTAAAATTCTTCGCGCCGCCACCGCTGACAATAAGCTCGTCAATTTTATATTTCTTCAAATTATAAAATATAGTAAAGGCGGTGAATTTAGTGAACGTGCTGATTATATCTTCCGGTTTCAGCATTGTAAATTTTTTCAATGCTTCTTCGACGAAATTATAGTTATAGTATTCCCTGCCTGTAGATTTAGGTGGAGTCTTTTTATAAAATTTGTCCTTTGCGCAAAGATGCTTAAAAAGCCCTTCATTTACATTTCCGCCTGCGGCTTCTTTTCCCCCGTTATCAAATTTTTTATTAAAAAATTTTCGGCTAAGATAATCAATCATCATATTGCCCGGTCCGGTATCGAAGGCAATAACTTCATTTTGCATGCATAATTTTTTCAGATAAGTAGCGTTGGATATTCCGCCGATGTTTACAAAAGCCCTGTTCTTTGATTTATGCCGGAAGAGTAAAAAATCCAGGTAAGGGGCAAGCGGAGCACCGTCGCCGCCTGCAGAAATATCGGCAGTCCTGAAATCACCGACGGTAGTAATGCCGGTTTGATTTGCAATTACAGAAAGTTCTCCGAGCTGGAGAGTTGATTTTGAATTAAATCCAAAGAGATTTTTATTTACCGGGTAATGGAAAATTGTTTGTCCGTGTGAGCCAATCAAATCTATATCTTCTGACTTAAGTTTGCTTTTTGAAATAGTTTTTCTTACCGAATCCGCAAATAAATTTCCAATAATAAAATTCAATTTGCAGATTTTTTCAACGTTGCTTTCTTTTACCGAAGAACACTTAATTATATACTCTTTGAGTTTGCCGCCTATAGGATATGACTGAAAGTCAATCACTCTGATCCGTGTGTTAGTCCCGCAATTATCAACTGCTACCAAAGCCACATCTACTGCATCTACCGAAGTCCCGGACAGCACACCCGCAATAATCTTCCGCTTCTTCTTAGATACCCTCAGAAATTCATTCATTTGTGCAACAAATATAATTTAATTACGAATTATAATCTATGAAATTACCTATGCAGCTTCTAACTCCATTTTTATATTATATTACTGTTGTCAAATTTCGATTTTCTTTATTAAAATAATACCATTTATTTTGAAATTAATTTTTAGGATTTTGGCTCAACTTAAATAACGCATAATGGAAGAATTTTCAATTGACAAAAAACAACGGGATAACATTACAATTCTTAATCTTAACGGATTTCTCGATGCTCACACTTCTGTTGAATTGGAAAAAAATTTCGATGAAATAATCTCCGAAAACCAATATAAAATAATAGTAAACTTTGATAAGCTTACTTACATCAGCAGCGCCGGGCTGGGAGTTTTCATGGCTTTCATCGAAACAGCAAGAAATAATTCAGGTGACATTAAGCTTTGTGCCATGAGTGATAAAATTTATAACATATTTGATATGTTAGGATTTCCAATTTTATTTGAGATTTATAAAAAAGAGGAATCTGCTATTGAAAAATTCAGTTAACTGTGCAGTGTATGGGCAATCCCAATAAAATATTGTTCGCTAGTTCTACTAAAAATTTAGCTTTACTAAGAAATTTCATTGAAGCAGAGGCTATTGCCTCCGGCTTTGATGAAAGTACAATAAACCAGATTATTTTATCTGTCGATGAAGCGTGCACCAATATCATTAAACATGCTCATAAGTATAACGAAGCTGAGCAGATTGAAGTAGAGACAAACTCTGACAAGGTACAATTTAAAATTATTATGAAATATAAAGGCAATGGATTTGATCCGAATAATCTGCATAACCCGAATATGAAGGATTATTTTGATAATTTTAAAATCGGAGGACTCGGAGTACCTATAATGAAAAAATTTATGAGCAGGATAGAGTTCGTTCATAAAAATACAGACTATAATTATCTGACTCTGATTAAGTTTCTCCAAAGCTGAAAATATTCCCGTCAATTAATGGACAATCATAATCCCGCGCAAAAACAACTTGAACTAAATACTCTTATCGAATTTTCCCAGTTAATCAGCAGCAAACTGGATCTGAAATATATTCTTAATAATATTCTTCTCAGCACTATGGGCAAGATGCTCATATCAAAAGGTATTATCCTTCTTAGAACAGATGACGATGAGAATGAAAATAACTACTGCATACAAGCCGCCAAAGGGATTGATTCGAAATTATTAAATACTTCTGTCGAGCAAAAATTTCCAAGGCTCCCTGTATTCAACATAGATGATCTCATTGCCGAATCGGATTTTATTAAAAATTCCGGACTCAACTATTTTTTTAAAATATATTTTCAGAATAAATATCTTGGACTCTTGTGCTTCGGAAAGAAGCTTAACAATTCCGAACTCTCAAAAAACGAGATTGTATTTATTGAAACAATGCTGAATCTCTCTTCTTCTGCAATTGAAAATACCATAAAATTTAATCAGCTGACCAGGCTGAATGCAAATTTAAATAATAAAATAAGACAGCTCGGATCCCTGTTTGAGCTGGGAAAAGAATTCAACTCCAATTTCACGAATAAAGAAAATATTATTAAACTTTTAAGCTATACTCTGCTTGGTAATTTCGGAATAAAAGATTTCTTAATCCTGAGCCGTGACAAAGAAGGTGAGTTTATTTCATTGCGGGAAAATTCAGCCCTGGCTCATAAAGATTTTAATCTGAAAGAATTATTTCCCAAAGGAAAAATTCCTGATGAATTTAAATCCACACTGATAATAAAACATGATTCCTCGATTCCTTTTATTCAATATTTGTCAGGAATGGGATTTGAACTTGTTATACCTTCGATCATTAAAAATGAAATTGATAGTATTATTTGTCTCGGAAAAAAATTGAATAAAACCTATTACAGTGATGAGGATATAGAATTTCTGGAATCAATCGTAAATCTTTCACTGATATCAATTCAGAATTCAGAATTATTTCAGGAATATCTTGATAAACAAAAAATCGAAAATGAACTAAAGATTGCGAGGGAAATTCAGCTAGCCCTTCTGCCGGGTACCATTCCTGAATTTGTAAATTATGAGCTTG
>JBBRTN010000349.1:0-3089 GCA_038244395.1 Ignavibacteria bacterium | reverse complement strand
GGATTGAATCCTGTAGCATTCGTTGATGACGATATAGAAAAAAAAGGTTTGAAGATCAGGGGTGTACCTGTAATGGGAACAAGAAATAGTATTCCTGAAGTTATTTCAAAACTTGATATTAATAAGGTAATAATTGCAATGCCTACTGCTCCGGGCTCAGACATCCGTGACATAGTTGCAATTTGCAGGAAGACGGGAGTTCAGACACGAACAATTCCGGGTATATATGAAATACTCGATGAGTCAGTAAGAATTGACAGCATAAGACAGGTGCAGATAGAAGACCTGTTAAGGCGGGAGCCGGTTCAGACAGATATAAAAAGAGTTGCGGATTTTCTAAAAGGCAAGAAGGTTCTGGTTACGGGTTCAGGCGGCTCAATCGGGAGCGAGCTATGCAGGCAGATAATAAAGTGCGGTCCTTCTGAAATAATACTTCTAGGCCAGGGAGAAAATTCTATATTCGATATACATCATGAAATACAAAAAAGACTTTCACTGACTAACGGAAAACATATGCAGACAGAAGTAAAGACGGTAATCGCAAACATCCGTTCTTATGAACGTCTTGACAGTGTACTCCGTGATGCTCAGCCAGATGTAATCTTTCACGCGGCAGCTCATAAGCACGTCCCGATGATGGAAATGAATTCATGCGAAGCAGTAAGCAATAATATAAAAGGAACACAAAATTTAATAAACCTTTCCTTAAAACATAACGTCCAGCATTTTGTATTTATATCTACCGATAAAGCGGTAAATCCCTCGAGCATAATGGGTGCGAGCAAGAGAGTCGCCGAAATGATAGTCCTCCGGGCTGCAAGAGAATACGGTAAAAATTATTCCGCAGTAAGATTCGGCAACGTACTCGGAAGCAGGGGAAGCGTGGTATTAACATTCAAGAGACAAATTGCCGAAGGAGGTCCGGTAACAATTACAGACCCCGATATAGAGAGATTTTTTATGACAATACCGGAGGCAGTACAGCTGGTACTTCAGGCATCTGTTATCGGCAACGGAGGAGAAATATTCGTGCTTGATATGGGAGCTCCGATAAAGATTCTGGACCTGGCAAAAGATATTATCAGACTATCAGGATACGAAGTCGATAAGGATATAAAAATAGTTCAGACAGGTTTGCGTCCGGGCGAAAAAATGTTTGAGGAATTATTTATTGCCGGTGAAATATATGAAAAGACAATACATGAGAAAATATTAATTGCGACCAATGCCAGCCATTTTATTCCTGATTATTTTGATGAAAATCTGGAAATGCTTATAGATAAACGCCATGAAAATAATAAAGAAGCGATTATTAGCATGCTCAACAAGCTCGTACCTGAATACCTTCCTGCAGAATCCATTGCAAATAATGTTCAGGCTCTTTAGCCCCCATTAAAATTCAAATCTATCCCAAACTTTTTACTTTAAAATAAATATGCATTCATGAAAAAATTTTTCCTTCTGACTGTTATATTATTCGCTGTAATCACTGATTGTTATTCACAGGTTGAGCTTGTGAATCCCCGGGACCCCGTTTACAATTTTCTTCAGAGGATGCAGACAATGCAGATTATTCCGGATTACAATCCTGCAAATATTCCGATATCGAGGGAATCAATTGCCGGATTCCTTAAAATTATTGCAGATAAGAATAAGATTTCTAAAGTTGATAAAAAAATTCTGAATGATTATGAAATAGAATATCAGTTTGAGCTTAAGGGAAATTTAAATAAATCAGCCTGGATAACAAGGAGCTTTAAAAATTTTTTATCAAACGATATACAGAAGTATGTTTATGCATACTCGGATTCAAATGCAACATTGTTTCTTGATGCGCTCGGCAGTCTGTCGCAAAGAGAATCCAGAGGTGATTCGATCGGAAGACATTCCATTGCACTTGGCGAGCTTGGATTCAGAGTGAGAGGCACATTGTTTAACAGTGTCGGGTATTTTCTCAGGGCATCAAACGGACAGAAGCTGTCGGGAGATTCGGCTGATGTTATTTTTGCAAGAGAAACCGATCCGAAATTATATGCACAATATAAATTTCAATACGAACAAAGAAACTTTGATACATTTGACGGATACATACGTTTCCGAACTGATCAAAACTGGCTTGCTCTTACTGTCGGTAGAAACCCTGTCTTGCAGGGATTCGGTTTTACAGACAGATTGTTTTTATCCGGTAACTCCGTGCCGTTTGATTACATAAGACTTGACCTTGCTTATAAGGCGGTTAAATATTCTTTTATGTACGGCAGTCTCAGAGGCGACTCTCTTGGTAAACCTCTTGATGCAAAAAATATTGCGACACACAGACTTGACATACAATTTTCCAATATTTTTAAAATGGGTTTCTTTGAAAGTGTCATAATTGCAAATTCACCTTTCAGTTTTACTTTTTTAAATCCATTAAACTTTCTTACTTCGGCTGAACTTAATAAAGCGTCACAGCCGGGAGACAATAATGTAAATAATTCTATCATTGGTTTTGATGCCGAAGTATTGCCTGTGAGAAAGCTTGCTGTTCAGGGCTCCCTGCTGATAGATGACCTGGAGTTCAGTACATTGTTTAAGGATAATGCAAAGATAACGAATAAGTTTGGCTGGCAGCTCGGGGTTCTATGGGTTGATGCATTCACACTTCCTAATCTGGAATTCATAACTGAGTATACAAGACTTGACCCTTTCGTATATTCACATGTGTCGAATAAAACTCAATACACAAACTGGAATCTTCCGCTAGGAAATCATCTTGAGCCTAACTCAGATGAGATTGCAGTTAAAATAAATTATGATATTACAAACCGACTGAATTTAAATTTACTTTATCAGCATCAGCGTTCGGCAAACGGCATTGTTACTGATTCGGCGGGAAGGGTCGTTGTGAATTACGGAGGAAACATAAACAACGCCACAGGCTATTCCTATTCAAAGCCGGCATTTCTGAAAGGCGACAGGATAGACCGAAATATAATCACGACAAATATTACATGGCAGTTTCTTTATCAGTTCTATTTCGAGGTATTGTATGTTCACAGGATGATAAATAATATTTATCAGAATATTAAGTTTAATGATGACTACGG
>JBBRTN010000348.1:0-3092 GCA_038244395.1 Ignavibacteria bacterium | reverse complement strand
GGAAGCTTTAAACAGCGGACTTTTTCAAAAGCACACTTACGGAACGCAAACAACAATCGGCAGCGTGGAGCAGCTTCAGAATCCTTCGATTCAGAAAATAATTGATTACTATGCTGAAAGATACGTACCGGATAATATGGCAATTTGTTTATCCGGAGACCTGGACTTTGAAAAAACTATAGAGCTTATTGACGAAAAATTCGGTGCGTTTCAGAGCAAGGAAGTTCCGGAGTTTGTACCGCCTGTAGAGGATCCGATTATGTCTCCAATTATAAAAGATGTTTACGGACCATCGCAGGAATCAGTAAGATTCGGCTACAGAATCAGCGGAGCAGGCACCCGTGATGTGAATATTGCGGTTATGCTGGAAAATATTCTCAGCAATGGTACTGCAGGCCTGATTGATTTGAATTTAAACCAGGATCAAAAAGTAATTAATGCGTTTGCTTCAACAAATATAAACAAAGATTATTCGGTTCTTTATTTTGGCGGACAGCCAAGAGAAGGACAGTCTCTTGATGATGTTAAGAATCTTTTAATGTCACAGATTGAGCTTGTTAAAGAGGGTAAAGTCCCCGACGGGCTTATACCCGCTATCATAAGTAATTTTAAACTTCAGCAGCTCCGCTCATTTGAAAAAAATGATAACCGTGCTGATGCATTTGTTACATCCTTTATTCAGGGCATTCCGTGGGATAAATATATTTTTAATATTGAACAGTTATCCGAAGTAACAAAAGAAGATGTGGTAAAATTTGCAAATGAAACACTGAATAATAATTATGTAATAGTATATAAGAAAACAGGTGAAGATAAAATGATAAAGAAAGTTGACAAGCCTAAGATTAGTCCTGTTAAAGTTAACAGGGATGACAAGTCTGAATTTTTGGAGACTGTTTTGAATGAACCTTCTCAGGATGTCACACCCGTTTTTATTGATTTTAAGAAAGACATTAAAGATCTGAGGATAAAAAATAATATTCCGCTATACTACCTTTCAAATAAAGAAAATGGACTGTATGATTTGCATTATATTATTGAGGAAGGAACAAATCAAAGCGAGAAGCTCAGCCTTGCGGTTGAATACCTGGATTATCTCGGAACCTCAAAATATTCTCCGACACAATTAAAAGAAGAGTTTTATAAGCTTGCAAGCTCTTATTCTATAGGAGTGTCTGAGGATGAAGCTACAGTAACTTTATCCGGACTGAATGAAAATTTTGACAAGGCAATTAATCTGATGGAAGAATTATTTGCGGACCCAAAAGCCAATGATGAAGCTCTCGGAAAAATGATTGAGGATATTCTGAAGCAGAGAGATGACGCAAAGTTAAACAAGCGGACAATCCTCTGGAGCGCAATGTTTAATTACGGAAAATACGGCAAAGATAACCCGTTCACTTACAGGCTGTCTGAAGAAGAATTAAAAAAAATAAAGTCTTCCGAACTGGTAAAAATAATTAAGGATTTATTTTCATACAATCAGAGAGTTTTATATTATGGTCCATATGACACGGATAAATTAATTTCAGTCCTGGATAAATATCACAGGACTCCTTCACATCTGAATTCGCTTCCTGTAAAAAATAAATTTACCGAGCAGGATATTAAAGAAAATGAAGTCTATGTAGTTAATTACGATATGCAGCAGGCGGAGATTGTAATGCTCTCAAAGGGCGGAGGATATGATAAAAATAATATTCCAATCATTGATTTGTATAATGAATATTTCGGAGGAGGGATGAGCTCAATAGTATTTCAGGAATTAAGAGAATCCAAGGCGCTCGCTTACTCAACCTTTTCTTCGTATCAGACGCCTAACAGGAAAGAGAAGTCAAACTATATAATCGCATACATAGGGACACAGGTCGATAAGCTTCCTGAAGCTATGTCAGGGATGACTGAACTTTTGAACAACATCCCCGAGACAGAGACTATATTAAACAGTTCAAAAAATTCTCTGATGAAACAGATAGAAACCGAAAGAATTACTAAATCAAACATTCTTTTTGATTACGAAAATGCGAAGAAGCTCGGACTCGATCAGGATATTCGCAAAGATGTTTATGAAAAAATGCCAGCACTCAGTCTTAAGGATGTTCTGGAATTTCAACAAAAATATGTAAAGAATAAGAATTACATTATTCTCGTTTTGGGAGATATTAAGTTACTTGATATGAAGACTCTGGAAAAATACGGCAGCGTAAAAGTACTTACTCTCAAAGATGTTTTCGGATATTAAAAACTGTAGCTCAGCTTAATTAAATTTTCTTTTTTTAAAACTCCGAGTTTAATTTTATCACTTACGCTGAAGTCATAAAGCTGTGCATCGACATATGCATCAATAAGGTTGACCACATACAAAATCAGTGAATAAATAATAAAATTATCTCTCTGGTCCCTGTAAAATTCTCTCAGCGATTGCAGTTGCAGATTACCCGATGGATTTTGTGGTGTCTGAGAATCAACATAGAGCTGCTTATAATCAAGATAGGAATTATTATTTTTTATCCATTCATATACAAAATACCCGCCAAGCCCGGCAATTATTGGTATCTTCCAGTAAGATTCATTATATAACTGGCCTGCTCCCGGAAGAATTGCGGAATACGCAACTGCTTTCCATGGACTTTTTTTCATCTTAAATTCTGTTTTTCCGTAATTCTTTTTTTTAATGGAATCCTGTAAAACTAAATCAGGATTATGTATACTGATTGAGATATTAGCAGGGATGAAATCTTCTTTTTTTTCGGACAATGTTTGTGGAAAAATATTTTCAGATAAAAGAACCGAAAAAATTAGATTAATAAAAAAAGCACCATGAAAGATTTTCACAGTGCTTAAAATAAAATTTTCAGATTTAAATTTCACATTTATTACGGTCCCTGAGGATCGGTATTTACAGGAGTTTTATTTTGATTTTGCTGCTGGTTTTGATTGCCTGCAGGAGGAGTATTTTCAGTCGGCGGAGCCGTATTAGGCGGCGGCGCCTGCTGTTGCTGCTGTCCGGCATTTTTCTGAATAATGGTTTCGTCAACCGTGCCTTTATTGCTGACCAGCAAATTTACTGCAATGCATCCGACAATTAAAAT
>JBBRTN010000347.1:0-3105 GCA_038244395.1 Ignavibacteria bacterium | reverse complement strand
TGAGTATATAAATACGTTGTATTCAAACGGTAATAATATTCTTGCAGGTACTTACGGAGGAGGAATATTCAGAACACTGGACATCGGGACAACCTGGACATCAGGTAATCTTACAAGTCCTTATGTCAACTCTTTTTTACAAAGCGGAAGTTATTATTTTGCCGCAACTTCCAGCGGTGTTTATCGATCCATTAATGACGGCGCGAGCTGGACTCCTTTGAATGCAGGTTTAACAAATTTAAATACTGTTACACTTGCGCTTTCGGGGACGAATTTATTCACAGGTACCCTAAATGCCGGGGTTTTCATGTCTACAAATAATTCAGAAAGCTGGGCTCCGGTCAATAATAATTTATCTAATTTAAATATACGATCACTGGTTTCAAACGGAACTGATTTATATGCAGGAACCACCTTGGGAGTCTTTGTAACAACCGACTCAGGCTTAAGCTGGAGTTCTGCCGGACTGACAACACAATATATTAATACGATAATCATAAGCGGAGGCAGCATGTTTGCAGGTACTGAAGGCCAGGGAGTTTTTGTTTCCACCAATAACGGGACAAACTGGACAGCAATAAATACGGGTTTAACAAGTCTCAACATACTGGCTTTAATATCCGACGGAAATAATTTGATTGCCGGGACACAAACAGGTGTATTTATTTCTCGAAATAACGGAGTAAACTGGATTGCAAAAAATGAGGGTTTCACCAGACCAACTGCAGTGCATGCTTTCACTATTACAAATAATTTTATTTATGCCGGAACAATTTCTCAATCCGTATGGAGAAGGGACTTGTCTGAAATTACAGGTATAAAAACAATTTCAGGTTATATTCCTACGACATATACATTAGAACAAAATTATCCAAACCCTTTTAATCCTGTTACCAAAATCAGATATGATATTCCAAAATCAGGAATGGTAAAAATTATAGTCTATGACCTTATCGGAAGAGAAGTGACAACACTTGTCAATGAGACACAGTCTCCCGGCACATATGAAACTACATTTGAAGCGTCGCAGTACCCCAGCGGTGTTTATTTTTATAACATAACTACAGACGGCTTCACTGAAACAAAAAAAATGATTCTAATGAAATAATTAATGTATATAATCCCCGCTTGACACAGGATTTTTTGTCATTTTCCTGAATGTTTTTTGAATTCAAGCGGGGGTTTTATTTCTGCAATATTGCTGTCAAAGTTTAATTTACTTTTATTGAAAAATATTGAAATAAACTCCGTTTAATGTTAAATCAATCTTCAATAGTTCCTGAACTTCTTTAAACTCCTAATTGCTTTCCTTATAATGTTTAAACTTTTTAATAATAAATGTATATTCCAAAAATAATTTCAACTCACCTGTATAAGACATTTTTTAAAAATATAACTTAACTTTGTGAAAAAATTAAAATTAAGGATTCTCAACAAGTTTTTTCTGCCCGGTTTACTGTTCATCTCTTCCTGCTGTATATTTAGTACTGACCCTCCTGACCTGAGAATAACGGGACAGAACTATCCTTCACAGGTAAGTGCAAATCAGAGATTTAACCTTACTTTCAGCGTAGGTAATTTTTCAAACGGAGATTGTAATGCAGAAAAAACTTCGCAAGGTGTTGTTAATTTGAAATTGATAAATCAGGTGACAGGCGCAGTGCAGGTTAATAATGATCAGGTATTAAACCCGCTTGATTTTAATGCAACCCAGACATTCGACTTTTCTGTAATAATAGGACCGGAAAATGCAGGCACGTATAATATGATTTTCATCGTTGATCCGAATAACACTTCAGGTGATGCAAACAGAAATAATAATACACAGACCGGAATAATAATTGTGAATTAAATAAGCCGCTATTTATGTACAATAAAATTACTGAGGATATACTTAGAAAACTGATAAATATTTTAGATGAAGAATCGGTAATCACAGACAAAGAAAGTTTGAAACTATATTCAAAAGATTTTACTGAAAACCTGTCTTTTAATCCTGAGGTAATTGTAAAGCCCGCCGTCACAGAACAAGTTTCACAAATACTCAAATTAGCGAATGAATATATGATACCTGTTGTGCCGAGAGGCGGTGGCACAGGTTTATCGGGAGGAGCGCTTGCGATATACGGAGGGATATGTCTTTCGATGGAAAAGTTCTGCAGAATAATAGAAATCGACAGCGAAAATTTTCAGGCAATAGTAGAGCCGGGTGTAATCACTCAGAAATTCCAGGAAGAATGTGAAAAGCAAAATTTATATTATCCCCCTGACCCCGCATCCAGAGGAAGCTCATTTCTCGGAGGTAATTTAGCCGAGTGTTCCGGCGGACCGAGGGCGGTAAAATACGGAGTCACTAAAGATTATGTGCTTGGGTTGGAATTCGTTACACCCACGGGAGAAATTATAAACTCAGGTGCCAGAGTCTTAAAAAATGTTTCCGGATACAATCTAACTCAGCTGATAGTCGGAAGCGAAGGAACATTAGGAATCATAACAAAAATTATTTTAAAGCTTATTCCATTTCCGAAATATAAAAAAGTTTTACTCGCTGCATTTAATAATATTGAAGATTGTGCTAAGACAGTTGCCAAAATTTTTCAATCCGGGATTACTCCTTCAGCACTTGAATTGATGGAAAAGTCTGCAATGCAGGCGGCCGAAAAGCAGCTTAGTAAGAAATTTCCAAACGGGGATGCTGAGGCGCAGCTGCTTATTGAAGTCGACGGCAATCACGAAGAAAGCCTTGATAAGGACATTGAAACAATTGCAGAGCTTGTGATGGAGCACGGGGCATACGATGTTTTACTAGCAGAAGATAATCAAAAAATGAATGAGCTCTGGTCATTGCGCAGATGCATTGGCGAAGCAGTAAAATCAATTTCAGAATATAAGGAAGAAGATACTGTTGTCCCGAGATCAAATATTCCTCAGCTCATAAAAGGTGTAAAGGAAATTTCGGGTAAATACGGAATAACAACAATCTGTTATGGTCATGCCGGTGACGGGAACGTTCATGTAAATATTCTGAAAGACAAGCTTGATGACTGGTCATGGGAAAAGCATCTGGATACTGCAATCAGGGAAATTTTTGAGCTGACTGTTTCA
>JBBRTN010000346.1:0-3111 GCA_038244395.1 Ignavibacteria bacterium | reverse complement strand
TGAATTACCTGGTGACCTTTTTCTTCTTTATATCCTTTTGCAAAATTTTTCCTGACCTTCCAGTCAAACGCAGCTTTCAATGCATTCTCAACTGCCATTGCTCCTCCTTCGATGAAAAAAGAATATTTGAAATATGAGGGAACAGCAATCCTGAAGAATGTATCAACAAACTCTGCCTGAATTTCAGTGTAAATGTCCGATAGAGAAGGCTTGTTCACTGCAACTTTACCAATCTCCTTTATAAATTCTTCATTATTAAGTTTCGGATGATTCATTCCGAGCGGATTGGATGCTACGAAAGTAAAAAAATCGAGCAGCTTCCTGTCATGCTTTGAATCATAGAGATAGGCGCCGGTAGATTTCTCAAGATCAATCGTAATATCAAAACCGTCAACAAGCATATGCTTCTTCAATGCAGACTGAACATCCTGAGGAGGAATATTAAATCCGTTTAAATGCTTTCCGTTAGAATTATTTTCTATTCCTTTTTTCTTTTCTGAAGTTTGAGTGGTCATAGTCGTAATGTTTAAAGTTAATAAATTTGTTTAAACACCAAAGCATATGGTTCAATTATTATTACTAAGCGCTCTTCGTGTTTTACAGTTTAATTGATGTTACCTATGATTAACGGTTTCTCTTTTTTTGTCTTTAAAAATTTTATAAAATTACCCGCAGTATTTTCAGGAACAATAAAAATCAATCCGATTCCAAGATTAAATGTGCGTCTCATATCTCTTTCATTTACATTCCCGACTTTTTGAATCAGATCAAACACAGCAGGTCTTTTCCAGGAATTCCAATAAATATTTATATTAAATTTTTCCGGCACTACACGCGCTGTATTTCCGTTAATTCCTCCTCCGGTAATATGCGAGATTGAATTAATCTTAAATTTATTCAATGAGAATTGAATGATCTTAAGATATGACCTGTGCACTGTTAGTAATTCTTCACCCGGCGTTTTCCCAAGCTCACTGTGAAAACGATTGAGCATTTTATTATTATAAAAAATCTTTCTTATCAATGAATATCCGTTTGTATGAAGTCCGTTTGACGGAAGTCCGATCAGCACATCACCTTTCTTTACATTTTTTTTATCAATTATTTTTTTCTGCTCAACGATACCTACAATTGCTCCTGCAAGATCAAAATCATTTCCGTGATAAAGTCCCGGCATCTCAGCTGTCTCGCCTCCGATAAGTGAACAATTATTATTTATGCATCCTCTTACAATTCCTTTCACCACTTCCGTTGCATCTTTTGATTTCAGCTTTCCGGTAGCATAATAATCCATAAAAAACATCGGCACCGCGCCGCAGACAGCTATATCATTTACACAATGATTTACCAAATCTTCACCTATCGAATCAAATATTTTAAGTTCGGATGCAATTTTTAATTTTGTTCCTACACCATCAACACTTGATACCAAAACCGGTTCTTTATATTTCTTTAAATCGATTTTGTAAAAAGCACCGAAGTTGCCAATGCCGCTTAAAACATTGTGACTGAAAGTTTTCTTGACTAGGGGTTTGATTTTTTCTACGAAATTATCTGCTTCGGCAATATTGACACCTGAAGACTTGTAACTTGCTTTCACATTTGTAAAATACTCAAAAATGCCCATTCTATCAATGAAATTAGGCTTTTGCAGGGTTTTCAAAAGTGTGTTTAAAGTGTTTAAAGTTAGTTTTGAAAAAAAAATTAAAAATAAATATATAATTTACTTTATTATTATTATGTTTTGCTAAGTTAATCGGATAATTTTTTTTTAGTTAAATTGCTAAATAGTCCGGCAATTATTATTTTACTTAGTATCAAAATTTTCTGAACACAATTAAAATTCTAAAATTGAAAAACATTTGCCTCTGGTCTTCCCCTAGGAATATTTCAACTGCCCTTATGTATTCATTTTCGCAAAGGTCTGATACCCGTGTATTTGATGAGCCTTTGTATGCACATTACCTTTTAAAAACAAATGCCCCTCATCCCGGAAGAGATGAAGTCATTGCAAGTATGGAAAAAGACGGGGAGAAAGTCATACTTGAAATTATTCTCGGCAGGTATGATGAGGAAGTAGTATTTCTCAAACAAATGACTCATCATCTGACAGAGTTGGATGAATCTTTTATGGATAATGTTTTAAATATTTTTCTAATCAGAAATCCTAAGCAGCTTATAAGTTCACTCGCGCAGATAATTCCTGAAGTTACAATGCGTGATACCGGGATAAAAAAACAATTTGAATTATTTAACCGGCTTACTAAAAATGGAAAGCATCCTCCTATAGTGATTGACTCAGGAGAAATCCTTAAAAATCCGGAAGCAGCTTTGACCAAACTATGTACGGCGATTGGAATTCCGTTTGATAAGAATATGCTTCAATGGAAACGCGGACCAATTAAGGAAGACGGGATTTGGGCGAAGTACTGGTATGAGAATGTTCATAATTCCACAGGTTTCGAAAAACAGAAAACAAGTTCGAGAGAACTTCCTGAAAATCTTAATGAGCTTTATGAGGAATGTATTAATTATTATAATATTCTGTTTGAGCAATCAATCAAAGCAGACTAATTATGATTTCCATTGATGACATTGTAATACGCTCGACACTATTACCCGGTGATCTCGGCTACATTACTTACCTGCACGGAATGTTATACAATAGAGAATTTAATTACGGAATTGAATTTGAATCATATGTTGCTGAAGGTCTGAATGAATTTTATAAAAATTACAATCCGCTGAACAGCCGGACATGGATATGCGAACATAATAATAAAATCGCAGGCTTTCTTTTGCTTATGAACAGGGGAGAGACAGCCCAGCTTCGTTATTTTATTTTACTTCCTGAATACAGGGGAATTGGCTTAGGAAAAAAGCTAATGGATTTGTTCATGAGATTTTTAATTCATTCCGGATACAAGTCGGCTTATCTCTGGACAACCTCTGAACTTAATGCTGCCGCTCACCTTTATAAAAATTCGGTTTCCTGCTCAAGGAAGAAAAGTTATCCTATTCATTCGGAAAGAATGTTACCGAGCAAAAATATGAACTGTACTTATGAATTGTTGAAAGAATGTTTAAGGATGCTCGTAAGCTCCGATATCG
>JBBRTN010000345.1:0-3126 GCA_038244395.1 Ignavibacteria bacterium | reverse complement strand
TTATAAATTTTCAGGCTGTAGAACGGATTGTCAATCCGTTCGGGAGGTAAATCAAATACTATTTTGGTAACAGGATTAAAGGGGTTCGGATAATTTTGATACAGGCGGAATTTGTCGGGGATAATATCACCAATACTGTTTACTGCGTTCGGGTTTATATCAAATTTATATAACGCATAGACAGGTAAATGGTCGGAGCCGTAATATAATGCATTGGCAACACTGTCCGGCACTGCCGTATTCGGCGCCTGATTTACACTCAGATTATAATGATTACCGTCATTTCCCAGAGGCTTTTCCGAGCCGGGAATATATTTTATCCTGCCTTCTTCAGTCACTGCTTTTGAATTTAATATCATGTCAAACCTGTCATCCATACCTCCTGATGCCCCGCTGTCGCCAATGGTTCCGGATCGGGATGATTGTGAATGATACGGGGCATATGAAGACTGAGTCCATGTTCCCGGAAGATTGTATGGGTCAACGAAGTGCCCTTCATTTGTCGCTTCTACCTGTATCAGTCTCTGATATGCCGGCTCATTTGCAGTATAAATATTAAAGTCCCCGAGAACCATAAATTCTGTGCCTGTGGGAAATGCATTCGTAACTGCCCGCATATAATTTACTTCCACTAAACGCTTCTGCTCATTAGTCGTACCGTTGCTTGCCTTCAGATGAACTGCAAATAACCTGACGGTATCTCCGGAATTGTTATGTATTAATGTAAAAAGATTTATTATTCTTACATCCGTCTGAATAGGAAAATTACTGACAAATCTGAACTTCGATGTTTTGTAAAATACTGCATTGTCTGTGTCAAAGCCGTTTGTGAATGTCCCGGCGGAATAAATACCGGGAGTATAATAATTCATTATCTCGCCAAGCATACGGTTCATTGCAACTTCGGAAATAATCTCTTCGACTATCAGAATGTCAGGATTAGAATATTCTATTGTCCTCCTGAAGTTTTGATCTTTAAGAATACTCCCGTTATAATTCAGAAGGTTATATGCCATGATTTTTGCCGTGTCCTGTGAATATACAAAGGGCTTATAAAAACTAAAAGCAAACAGAACTGCCGTAATTAGTAATATTAGTGTGGTTTTCATTTATAAAAATTTTATTTGTGTAATATAAACGATTGTCATAGAAGTTTAAAGTTGAAATAATAATTTTCGTTATGCAGGAAAAAGTTCGAAAGTTTTGCTCGCGGAAAATTAAAGCAAATAAAAGATTTTAAAAGCATCTTTAAACAAATAGAAATCATAATCGTAAATATTAACTGAATCCCGGATATAATAATAATAATAAATTTATTTTAATAAAAAAACTATGGACAGTAATTCAGATTTAAATTCAAAATCAGGCATAGCTGAACGAAATTTAACAAGTGATGAAAAGCTTCTTGCAATGCTTGCTCACCTTTCTATATTTCTCGGAGGAATTATACTTCCGATTATTTTATGGGCGACGCAAAAAGACAAATCAAAGTTCGTAACCTTCAATTCGCTCCAGGCAATTGTTTATCATTTTATTTTTGCCTTCGCCATATTAATATTTGTATTTGCAATAATGTTTGTTTTAATTATTTCAGGTATCGGACTCGGAGCTTTTGGTCATTCCCATGGAAGTCACGAAGGGACGCCTGTATTCGTTATAATAATGCTGGTCATATTATACGGTGGGATATTTTTTCTTGCTATGGCAGGTGTTGGCTATGCAATTTATCTCGCAGTAAAATCACACAGGGGAAACCTGGTTAAAATTCCTGTTATCGGGAAAATTATTTACCGCCATGTTTATGGAGATCAATAATTTTTATTTTCGCAGCTCTTTTTTTTTAAAAAAATATAAAACAGGAGTTCATATTACTCTATATACTGTGCATGAACTCCTGATTATTACACAGGTAATTAAATTGTAAAAAATTACTCTCCGCTGTAAAGTCCAACAATTAAATCTATCATACAATAATAGCCCACAGATTTTATTCATTCACCAATTCTTTTGACTGCTTATCATACAAATTAAAATACTTTACAATTAAATATTTTGGTGACATTTATTGAAACCTTAACTGCTCTATTCAGTCTTAACCAATAACCAGATTTAAATAATTAACTTAAATAATCAGGAAATGTTAGAATCAGTATTAATTATCGCTGTAACTTTTGTAATTACTTTCCTGATGGCTTTAATGAAATCAAAATTTTAAAAATATATTAAATTAAAATAAACCCGCTTTAGGTCGAATGAACACCTGCGGAAAAGGAGAATTTGCATTGAATCCGTTAGAATCGTTAATACCAATGGTAGCTATAATATTCACGTTCGGTATTCCGGGAGTCATCATGTTCTGGTGGCTTTATACAAAACACAGAGAGCGAATGAGACTCATCGAAAAAGGGTTGACTCCGGACGAAGTCAAGGCTTATTTCGCAGACACAAACACTAAACCAAGAAATCCATACTCTTCCCTGAAGTGGGGGATCCTGCTGAGTTTTCTCGGTGCAGGAATATTTCTGGCGAATCTGTTGGAAGGGCTGTATGAAATAGAAGATGGCGTGAATGCGGGGATAATTGTGTTCAGTGTAGGACTGGGATTTTTGGTTTACTATGCAGTAGTCAGCTCAAAAATGAAAAATCAATCTTCAGATAACACACAAAATCCCATTAACTAAAAATATGAATATTATGAAATCAAGAATAATTTTATTGGTTATTGGTCTGACTGTAATGGCAACTATTAACGGGTGCGGTCTCATGTCAAAGAAGTATCTGAAAACCGAATCCGTCCAGCGCAGAATAAATACTGAAGGAAAGACGAAAGTTAAGATAGATAATGTAAGAGGAAGCATTGTTATTTCGCACAGCGCAGACACCGGTTCAATATATGTAAAAGCTTACAAGGAAATAAAAGTCAAGAAAAAAAATCTTGACACTCCGTTTGACGAAATACAAATTAAGATGGATACTGCCGGCAGTGTTATAAGCATTACTACGGAAATTTCAAAAGACGGGGAAGATGGTATTTTTAAATTTAATATGGGAAGAGATCAAAGAGTAGATTATGAAATCAGCGTTCCGGCAAATATGGATATTGAAGTGGAAAATGTTAATGGTAAC
>JBBRTN010000344.1:0-3129 GCA_038244395.1 Ignavibacteria bacterium | reverse complement strand
GATTACATAACTCCCGACTGTATTGCAGACTTCACTTCAATTCACCTTGAGGACGTTGGAGAAAACAGAGTCCGCGTTTACGATGTAAAAGGTCTGCCTGCAACAGAATTTTATAAAGTGTCGATGTCATACTCGGACGGCTACAGCGCTTTTGGATCGCTGACATATTGCTGGCCGGACGCACTCGAGAAGGCAAAAGCTGCAGATGAAATTTTAAGAATAAGGTTAAGCGATCTTGGCTTGAAGTTCGATGAGATCAGAACAGAGTTTCAGGGATACAACGCGTGTCACGGTCCGATTGCGAAGACATTTGACGACCTGAATGAAGTTGTATTAAGAATAGGCGTCCGGTCACAGGATAGAAAAGCAATCGAGAGATTCGGAATGGAAATCGCGCCGTTGATACTCACCGGACCACCCGGAGTAACCGGCTTTGCGGGCGGTCGTCCGAAGCCGTCTGATGTAGTTGCGTATTGGCCGGCACTGATACCGAAGAGTGAGGTGAAGCCGGAAGTAGTAGTGGAAGAGCTGAAATAATAGCAGACTTTAAAAATAAATTTTGCTAAAAAAATCCGGAAGCTGAAGACAGATATCCTATTAACAAGATTGTAACTGTGGATGATAATGCAAGCAGGCAAGAAAATATTGAAGCATTAACTTTTCAATTATTAAAAATAATTAAATAACTACAAATGAAAAATCTGTTTATACTATTTATAATTTTTATCTTATCGGGCTGCGGCACAAAGGGTAAAGACAACTATGATGCGGGTGTTCAGCTTTTCGAGCAGATGAAGTACCGCGAATGCATTCCGGATTTTCAAAAGACAGTTGAGGAAAATCCTGACTTCGGAGAAGCTTATATGTTTATGGGTCGCGCATACAATCTTCTTCAGCAAAATGATTCCTCAATAACTAATTTTCAGAAAGCAATTGGTATTTTCAAGCAGGGAAAATTTAATGCCGGCGTGGATAACCTTCCCGACAATAAGAAGATTCAGCAGATTCAGGAAGTATGGCTTCCTTATGCGCAGATCCAGCAAAAGATTCAGCAGGGAATTCAGCTGACCGATATAGAAATTCAGAAACAGGCGGAGATAATCAAAAGACTGGATCTAAAGTAGAAAGTAGGTTGATTGCTGAATCGTTTAGTTAACCAAGTTCGAAAATTTTAAAAAAATATTTACATGGAAAAAATACTTGTCATCGGGGCGGCAGGTCAGATTGGTTCCGAGCTTACTCTTGCTTTAAGAAAAGTTTACGGTGATGCCAATGTTTATGCAACCGACATCAAAGATGCTCCGGATGATATAAAAAATTCAGGACCCTTTCAACTTCTGGATGTGATGGATGATAAAAGGCTGATTCATTTTGTTATCAGGTATAAAATCACGCAGATTTATCTGCTCGCCGCGGTGCTGTCTGGAAACGCAGAGCGGCTGCCTCTTCAGGCCTGGGATATAAATATGAGAAGTCTTCTCAATATACTTGACCTTGGGAGGGAAGTCGGAATTAAAAAAATTTTCTGGCCCAGCTCAATCGCAGTTTTCGGACTTACTACTCCAAAGATTGATACGCCTCAGCTTACAATAATGGAGCCGAATACTGTTTATGGCATCAGCAAACTTGCAGGCGAGAGATGGTGCGAATATTATTTTAATAAGCATCATCTTGATATCAGGAGTATCAGATATCCGGGATTGATCAGTTATAAAACTGAAGCCGGCGGCGGAACGACCGATTATGCAGTTGAGATTTTTTATGATGCCGCACGCTCAGGTAAGTATGAATGTTTTTTAAAACCGGATACGGTTCTTCCGATGATGTTTATGCCGGATGCGATCAGGGCGACAATTGAACTAATGGAAGCAAATGAATCAAAGCTGACTGTTCATTCAAGTTATAATCTGAGCGGAATCAGTTTTGATCCAAAGCAGCTTACTGAAGAAATTAAAAAAATAATTCCTGACTTTGAAATAGAATACAAACCCGACTTCAGACAGGCGATAGCGGATTCATGGCCTAAAACAATTGATGACTTTGTTGCAAGGAAAGACTGGGGATGGAAAAATCAATATAATCTTGAAAAGATGACAAAGATTATGCTAAAAGAAATTAAAGCAAAAAAGTCAGCTGATTATTTTGATTAATGTATTTTAACTGATTTTAAACTATATGCCAGGGAGCTAAATTTTTTTAGTTCCTTTTTTTATTTTATATAAAATCATGCAGCGCAAAATAATAAATTCCATTCCGCTTCATAAAAGAGGATTGATATACATCAGCTTTTGCGCATTGCTGTGGAGCTCCGGAGGCTTATTCATAAAAGTTTTGAGCTTAGATGCTTATCAGATTTCTTTTTACAGGTCAGCAATAGCAGCTGTTACGATTATAATAATTTCTGCTGTCAGGAAAGTAAATCTGAAGTTTGAGCTGGACATTATTTCCATACTATGCAGCGTTACTTATGCATTCATTCTAATACTTTTTGTAATAGCTACGAAATTAACAACGGCTGCAAATGCAATCTTCCTCCAGTTTACCGCACCGCTGTATCTGCTGATTCTCGAACCGGTTTTTCTCAAAACAAAATTCGAAAAGAAGAATCTTATTGCTTTAATTTTCTGCCTGGCAGGAATGACATTATTTTTTTTCGGCAGGCTGGATTTATCAGGAGTAAGGGGAAATCTTTTTGCGATCGGCTCCGGGATAAGTTTTGCGCTCTTCTCCCTTTTTCTAAAATGGAAGAAGCAGATTCATAAAACAGAAAGTACGATAATTTATATAATAGCGGGAAACATCCTGGTATGTTTGTTTTGCCTGCCAATGATAATAGAAAAGCCGGCAGTTGATTTTACGCAGCTGCTCATTTTACTGTATATGGGGATATTTCAGATTGGCATAAGCTATATAATTTTCAATGAGGGAATAAAATATATATCGGCAACAGAGTCCATGATTATTGCAATGCTCGAAGCAATCCTGAATCCTGTATGGGTTTTCATAGGAGTAGGCGAAGTCCCGACAATTTATTCTATTATAGGATCTGCCATAATTTTACTGACGATTGTATGGAGAAATTTTTTCATCAAGCCGGCAGCAAAAGTAGAAATGGTGGAATGATTATTT
>JBBRTN010000343.1:0-3133 GCA_038244395.1 Ignavibacteria bacterium | reverse complement strand
GTTGCCGCTACATAAATATCGTAATCTGTTTTTATCTTTATTGACTTGTCAATACTGAATTTAATTTTCACCGAGTCGCCGTCAAGTTCAATTTTATCTATCTTCCCTTTCCTTACACCGTTTACACTAACCTGGTCGCCTTCATTTATCCCGCTGACTTTTGAAAAGTAAACTGAATATTCTTCAAGAGATAGATTTCCCATAAAACCTTTTGCCCAGAAAATTGTGAGCAGGACAACTAAGGCTGCAATAAAAACAAACAACCCAACTTTGAATTCCGCGAATTTAGTATTTGCCATTAATGTTACTTAAGATATTTTTGAAATTTCCATGACTTTGTATTTTATCAAGCCGTCGGGGACATTCACTTCGACTGTTTCATTCTTCTTTTTTCCGAGCAATGCTTTTCCAATGGGTGACGTAACCGATATCTTATCCTGCTCAAAATCTGCTTCTTCCGGAGAGACGAGTGTAAAAGTTATTGTCTCTTTTGTCCCAAGATCAAAAACCTTCACAACGGAGAGAATATAAACTTCGTTCTTCGGCATATCTTCGGGCGCAATGATTTTTACTTTGGAGAGCATTATTTCGAGCTTCCCGATTTTAAATTCGAGATGACTCTGCGCTTCCTTTGCTGCATCGTATTCTGCATTCTCGCTCAGGTCACCGTGTGAACGGGCTTCTGCAATTTTTTCTGCAATTGATTTTCTTCCGCTTGTCTTTAATTCTCTTAGTTCATTTTCAATTTCAACTAACCTTGATTTCGTTAAATATACTGACTCTGCTGTTTTCATCCTTTATTAATTTTTTTACTTCTGTTTTTTTTTGAAGTTTTATTTGTAAAATCTTTCTGGTTAATTAAAAGTAAATGTCCTAACTTATCTTTTTTTGTCTTAAGATAAATTTCATTTTCTGAATTTGATTTTATTTCAATCGGGATGCGTTCTGTTATTTCAAGTCCGTATGCATTCAATCCAATGACTTTCTTCGGGTTATTTGTCATCAGTCGCATTTTTTTTATTCCGAGGTCTCTTAATATCTGTGCTCCGATTCCATAATCTCTTAAGTCGGGCTTGAAGCCGAGTTCGATATTAGCTTCGACTGTATCTCTTCCTTTTTCCTGAAGACGGTATGCTTTAAGCTTGTTGTGAAGCCCGATTCCCCTGCCTTCCTGCCTCATATAAAGAACCACACCATTATCGTTTTCTTCAATCATCCTAAGCGACTCGAGTAACTGTTCGCGGCAATCACATCGCAATGAACCGAAAACATCACCGGTAAGACATTCTGAATGTACTCTTACCAATACAGGCTCATTTGAATTAATTTTTCCTTTTACAATTGCAATGTGCTCTTTTAAATCCACTTTGCTTTTATACAAGACTATCTTAAATGTACCGAATTCACTCGGCAGGTTTGCATCAACTAATTTCTCAACGAGCTTTTCGCTCTGCAGTCTGTATTGAATCAGGTCCTGAATTGAAATTATTTTTAAACCGAATTTTTCCGCAATCTCAAACAGGTCCGGCAGTCTTGCCATTTCTCCGTTCTCTTTCATTACTTCACAAAGTACTCCGGCCGGATAATGGCCTGCAAGTTTTGCTATGTCTACTGTAGCTTCAGTATGACCCGCCCTTCTCAAAACCCCGCCGGGAGCGGATCTGAGCGGAAATATATGTCCGGGTCTTCCAAGGTTCTCAGGTTTGGTTTTCTTGTCAATCAGTGAGAGTATAGTTTTGTTCCTGTCAAAAGCCGAGATGCCTGTAGTGGTTCCGAAAAGATAATCAACGCTGACAGTAAAAGCAGTTTCATGCAGTGATGTATTATTTCGTGTCATCATTCCAAGATCAAGTTCATTCAGCCGCTCGTCTTCC
The DNA here is from genome assembly GCA_038244395.1 of Ignavibacteria bacterium. Taxonomy (GTDB): domain Bacteria; phylum Bacteroidota; class Ignavibacteria; order Tepidaquicellales; family Tepidaquicellaceae; genus JAGPCH01. Next base: position 1,259 of record JBBRTN010000343.1, on the reverse strand, counting down.
ATCGGCACACAAATCAAACCCCTTCCGTTCTTAGAAAGAAAATTTACAAGCTCGGGAGTGGATTTCTCTGCAGAAAAAATCATGTCTCCTTCATTTTCCCTGTCTTCATCATCCACTACTATCACGATCTTTCCTTTTTTGAAATCGGAAATTCCTGATTCGATGGAACTTATCTTGTTAATAATTATATTTTTATTTTTTTCTTTCACTTATTTCAATTTCCAAGTAAGGATTTTTTTTCAGGCTCCTGATCTGTTACTCCGACTATTGTCGTCACAGCCGATCTCTCAATTTTTAATTTCACATTATCTGAAACTTTTACTAGCAGTGTTTTATCATCAAGTCCTTCGACCATTCCGTGAAGACCGCCGGCAGTAATAATTTTATCTCCCTTTTTAATTGACTCCAGAAGTTTGGCTCTTTCCTTCTGCCTTTTTTGCTGAGGCCTGAGTATTAAAAAATAAAAAATTACGATTATTAAAAGAAAAGGTACTATGGAAGACAGGATTGATTCAATGCCTCCCGGTGCCGCCTGCAAAAATATTGGCTTTAAAATTTCTGTGTTCAATTATTTTCCTTTCTATGTATTAGTATTAATTTTATATATCTGTTTTTAACTATTTCAGATGTCTATTTTCCTGAATTATATTTTTCTAAAAAACATTTTTTGAATTCAATGAACGAATTATTTTTAACCGCCTCTCTGATTTTTTTCATCAGACCGAGGTAAAACCCCAGATTATGAATTGTTGCCAGCTGTATTCCGAGTATCTCATTCGAAATAAATAAGTGTCTGAGATACGCAAGAGTAAAATTCATAGAAGTATATGTCAGGCAATCATTATCGGGCGAATTAAAATTGTTTTTATACTTTGCACTTCTGATATTTATCTCGCCGGTAGTAGTAAACAATCTTCCATGCCTTGCGTTTCGGGTCGGCATCACACAGTCAAACATATCAATTCCTCTTTCCACACATTCAAGCAAATCTTCCGGAGTCCCGACTCCCATTAGATATCTCGGTTTGTCAGCCGGTAAATAGCCGGTTGAAAAATCCACTGTATCATACATAAGCAAGTTCTCTTCACCTACCGCCAGCCCTCCGATTGCATGCCCGTCAAAATCAATTTCCGCCAGATCTTCAATGCTCTTTTTTCTGAGATCCTGGAATGTACTTCCCTGGTTTATTGAAAATAATCTCTGATGAAAACCGTATCTCTCATTTGTATTCTTAAGGTGTTCATAACATCTCTTCTCCC
>JBBRTN010000342.1:0-3134 GCA_038244395.1 Ignavibacteria bacterium | reverse complement strand
CGCCTGGCCTCCGTTATTATTTTTCCCGTCCCACGCAGTAAACAATGTTTCTTCACTAGTCCTTGTAGCATTTTGAAGCAGTGTCCTCACAGGATTCATACCGAAATCATAAATAGTAATTGTGATCTTAGTTGTTGCAGTACTGCTTCTGTAAAATATTCTGGTGACTTCATCATCAGGAGAAAATGGATTCGGAGCTGCATAAGTTTTTGTATCCGATGAAAGATTAATCGGCGTTATAGCCCTGTAAATTTTCCATTTTCCGACCCAGGGCTGACCGTATTCAATAGTTCTGGGCATACCGTCCGCGCTTCCGAAATACAATGTATCCCTTATATGAGCGCCTGCATAAAAAGAGGAGGTTACCAGAAGATCTTTTGTCTCCTTATCATAAATGCTCGCCGCTTTGGACCAGTCAAAGGTTCCGAATATAGCTCTCCATAATCCCGAATTAGTGTAACCATAAACAATTGAATCCTTAAATGACATTCCGTTTGTTCTTATATTGCCCAGCGTGTTAAACCAGTGTGCTCCGCCATCTGAAGAATAACTGAAAGCATTAAAGGTAGGCGAGACCGTAACGTTTGTTGCACCCCAAACTATTTCCTTACCGTTATATTTTTGAACATTAAGACTTACAACGAAGTCGCCGGAAATGCCGTCACCCGCTCCGGTATTTTGATAATTATACTTCCTCCAGTTTACACCCCAGTCAGAAGATTTGTTTATTCCGCCTGCCGTACCTACATAAAGTGTAGAGTCATTTGCAGCAGCTATGCTGAATACTCTTTGATTTAAATTTGTGAGAGGATTCAATACAAATGTATAACCGTTCACAGAAGAATTTATGCTGTCCAGATTATCAGGTGGCAGCACTACCCTGCTCCATGTATTCCCGTAATCACTGCTCTTCCTCAGACCTCCTGCATAAGAGCAGATCCAAATTGTATAATTGCCGGGATCGTTCTGAGTCTTTGTTATTGCGATAGCATAGGAAAGATTCTGTTGTCTTACTACAACAGGCAAAGCGTTAAGTGTATTTGAACCGTAGGTCACTGTGGTGTCATACCTGCCGTCCAAAGGCTGCGGATATGCATACCAGTTTAATCCATAATCAGTAGAAACCTTTATGCCTGTTCCGGTCGGGACAGATTCATTTCCAATTTCCTCACTAATTGCTGAAGCTGCAACTATGACATTTTTATTCAGACTGAATCCTGCTATGTCGTCTTCACCAAACGGGGCTACACCGAAATAATTCTGAAATGTCTGAAAATTATCAATGGTCCTCATGATTCCGCTTCCTGTCGCAAACCAGACAGTATCACCATTAGGTATAATGTCAGTAATGAAATTACTTGCAGGATACTGGGAATTATTAGGAACAGAAAGAACGTTGACCTGAGAAAAATTATTCCGCTGAACTTTATCAGAGTTGCTTTGGGAATTAAAATTATCGAGTTTAAAATCCTCCGGCTTGTGAATATATTGAGCCGAACAAACCGATGAAAGGAATAATATTAAAAAAATATATTTCATACTCTAAGTTTCTATGGCTGAAGAAATTTTATACTGTCAATAACAGGGTTGCTCAGTAAATCAGAACGATCCCTCGCGGTGAAAGTATATTTAAAATATCCGTAAGAAGTGGGATCAGTACTATATCCTACATACGCTGCGAAAATAAACTCACCATTGCCGTTAGTAAACATAGGTATGGCAGGTAATGTAACTCCGTTTGGTCTTACGGTTACAAATGAGGCGTCTTTCAGATCACACAATCCATCAGGATCAGTTACGTTAATTGTTATAGACAGAAGGGTTGAGTCACCCGGAACGGGCCTAACTACACTGTCAGGTAAATTTGTGCTTACAATCACAGGCGGAAAATCTGCTATGTTAATTACTTTTAAAGGTGAAGTAATTAAATTACTGAATAAGCCCGAATTATTTTCCGCAATATATTCAACTGTATAGTTACCAACCAAAAGACATTCAATATTTGTAATGTTCACCGTAGTTGTGTAAGAATCGCCGGTCGAATTTCCTGTCATATTAAACTGACCGATCGGATCCCTTTCCGAATTTATGACAGTACATGTAACAGTCTTTATTGATGAACCGTCATTTGTATTAACATCTATTGAAGTGGTAAAATTAATCAATGGTGCGGCTGAAGTTGTCAGTATTGTATCTTTGGATTTAACAGGATTTGAAATCAGCGGGGAATTATAAGTCGGATCTATTACCGCATCATTATTCTTTTCGCAGGAATAAAAGAAAATTGCAACAATTATTGCCGCAATAACTGTATAGGGTATTCTGAAGGTCTTGATTTTAATAATGATTGTAAGCTTTAATTATTTAATTCGGTAGTAATTTTTCGATAGATTTTATGGTAGAGTTGAATTGTTTAATGATTTTTAATTTATCTTTTAATTCTTTTTACATCAGGAAATATATTGATACCCACATTCACGCTGATGATCCCGATATACCTCTTAAAGCCCGGACCACCTGTACCGCCGCCGTCATTTAAATTTTCTGCTGTTGTCTTTTGACTTGGTAAAATTGCGCTGTTATCATCCATAAAAAGATTCATGAGGTTATATGCAGTACTTATGTTTACTCCAACGTTACGATTCTTGTTGTTTAAAATAAATTCAAGTCCGGCTTTTAATTCCATTCCGAGTCGAAAAGATGATTCGAATGACCTGGCTGTGTTTATTAAAGTTTGAGGATTAGGATTATAGTTCCCCGAAATAATATTTCCCGTTAATCCGCCTCCGTAGAAACTTCTGAATCCGTAAGTTCCGTAGAATAAATATTCGTAACCTGCATCAATAGTTAGTATATTATATTTTGTACTGTTTCCCGTATTATCAAAATCCGAATTTTGCATAAGCTTATAATCCAAACCTAAAAATATTCTGTCATTCCTCATTTTGCCCGGACTGAATTTTCCATAAATGTATCCTGCATATCCCCATCTCATACCGTAATTGTCTCTTAAAATCTGATCCTGCGAAGCATAATTTGCTCTACCGTATGCGTCATTTGTAGCAAGCAACCAGCTTGGTCCGAATCCTATAGTCCATTGTGGTCTTGTGTATGTATACCTTACTTGTGAGTAT
>JBBRTN010000341.1:0-3134 GCA_038244395.1 Ignavibacteria bacterium | reverse complement strand
GGGATTTATTGATTACCTGTTCCTCGCTTTTAATACCAGCACTACTTTCGGACCCACGGAGACAATGGTTTTATCCAGAAGAGTAAAAATATTAATGATCATACAGGTCGTTGCCTCATTAACTTCATTTGCAGTTATCGCTGCCAGGGCTGTCAGTATACTGAAATAGATATAAAAAATCCGGCGGTTTTTATACAGCCGGATATTTTGAATCTGAAAATATTTGTTAATAAATTACTTTGTAGCTTCCTGTTTGTTTATCTTTGCTTTCTGATCCTGATATGATTTTTTGTCATAAATTTTTATCGCCATATCTATACTTTGGTTTGCTTTCTTAATGTCTTTGTTCTGAAAATATAATTCGGACATAATATAATAAGCGCTTGCTTCATTGACTGTTCCCTTTACATATTCAATGCATTCTTCCATAGTTTTAATCGCTTCCTTTCTATCCTCCTTGATTGCCTTTTCATCCTTCATCGTTTTGTAACCTTTGTCAAGAAGTGTTCCTCCATAACTCTGCATTAAATCAAAATCATTCTTTCCGAATTTTGCAAATGCATCTTTATAAAATTGATCGGCGGTTTTATAGTCTCCTTTTTCAGCATAGTAGGAGGCAAGATTAATGTAACCATCCTTGACTTTTTCGCTGGTTGGATATTCAGTAAGAAGAGATTTCAATACAAGAGGGTCTTCATTAATATATGCCAGCATAAATTTAGCATCATCAGTGTAACCCTTTTCATTTCCGGGATCCAGTGAAATGGTTTTCTCAAGATAAACTTTTACATCGCCTTCCAACCCGTTTGATGAAATTTTATCTGCTAACATATAATTTGCAACAGGATCTTCAGGATTGTCTTCGACCATTTTTTTCAATGCTCCGTAAGTATTCACTCCGCTGTTATAGTCCTTCATTTTCTGAAGAAACTGTTCAGCAGGAAGATATCCGTAAATTCTGTCAACCTCATTACCGTCTGCGCTTGCAAAAACTATTGTCGGATAACCTTTGACTCCGTATTTTTTAGCAAGGTCAGGACCTTCTCCTTTTTCAGCGTCTATTTTCCAGTTAATCTGGTGTTCGTTTGCATAAGCAGCAACGTCGGAGTTTGTATAAACTTTTCTGTCGGTCTCTACACACCATTTACACCAGTCAGTTATGAAATCTATCATTACTATTTTATTCTCCTGCTTTGCCTGCTCGAGTACTTCCTGATAGGTACCTTTTGAAAAACTTACATCTTCGGCAAAAGATGATTTTGAAATCGCTATTGTAAAAATAAATACAATAATAAAATTTTTTATAATGGTTTTCATTTTTAAATCTCCTGATTTAATTTTTATTAATTTACATATACTGATTTTTATCTGCAATGTAATTTGAAGATGAGTCACTCTTTAACTTTACCAGTCTTTACCAGTCTTTGAATCAAATAATAATAATCAAATCAGCTTAATTAATTTTATAAAAAAATTATTTTCCAAACTGCTCAGATTCAGTCGAACCCGCAAGCGCCGTAGTAGCTGCATTTCCGGATGTAATTGTCATTTGTACTTCGTCAAAATATCCTGTTCCCACAAAGGTCTGATGCTTAACTGCTTTAAATCCAAAATCTTTTTCCATTTTAAATTCAAGCTCCTGAAGCTTGGTGAATGCAGTCATTCCAAGGTCCCTGTAGCTAAGAGCAAGTTCAAACATTGCTGCATTTAATACATGAAATCCCGCCAGTGTAATAAACTGGTATTTGTATCCAAGGTCAGCCAGCTTATTCTGAAAATCTGAAATTTGAAGATCGTTTAAATTTCTTTTCCAGTTGAATGAAGGTGAGCAGTTATATGCAAGCATCTTGCCCGGAAATTTTTCATGAATTCCTGCAGCAAAATCCTTTGCCTCTTCAATATCGGGTTTTCCGGTTTCACACCAAATCAGATCAGCGTAAGGTGCATAAGTTATTCCGCGTGCAATTGCTAATTCGAGTCCGCCATTAATTTTAAAAAAACCTTCCATCGTTCTTTCGCCGTCAATAAACGGGTGGTCTCTTTCGTCAATGTCGCTTGTCAGAAGATTTGCACTGTTAGCATCCGTTCTTGCAATCAGTACTGTTGGAACTCCCATTATGTCTGAAGCAAGTCTTGCAGAAATCAGAGTATTAAGAAATTCTCTTGTAGAAACCAAAACTTTTCCTCCCAGATGTCCGCATTTTTTTGCAGAGCTCAGCTGATCCTCGAAATGAACACCGGATGCGCCAGCTTCAATCATTGCTTTCATCATTTCAAACACATTTAGCGTTCCTCCAAAACCCGCTTCAGCATCTGCTACTATCGGAGCGAACCAGTATACATCTTCTTTTCCGTCAAGATGCGATATCTGATCGGCTCTTATGAATGCATTATTAATTCTTTTGACAACAGAAGGCACACTGTCTGCCGGATATAAACTCTGGTCAGGATATGTTTGCCCGGCATTGTTTGCATCTGCGGCTACCTGCCATCCGCTAAGATAAATTGATTTAAGACCGGCCGGAACCTGCTGTACAGCCTGATTTCCGGTCAGCGCTCCAAGCGCTCTGATAAATTTTTCGTTTTTTAATAAATCCCATAATCGCCGGGCTCCTTTGCTTGCGAGAGTATACTCAACCTGTATTGAACCTCTGAGCTTATATACTTCCTCAGCAGAATAAGGACGCTCAATGCCTTTCCATCTTTCTCCGGTTTCCCATAATTCACGGATCTCATTGACCTGTTCTTTTTTAGTTTTCATAAAATATAGTTTTAGGTTTTTTAATTTTTTTAATTAAAATTTTTTACGCTGATCAGATCATTTAATTTCATTGGTCATATTTTATCATAAGCAATTAATGTCAGGAACTCTTCAAACTTTTTATCTTCAGTTAGATTATTCATTAACTCCATCGCTGTCAAAAACTTTCCATTAATAAACGCCTCTTCTCCTGTCATTGCCCGGATCTTTTCAAGCTCCTCTTTTGCAAGTTTGTGATAAAGCTCAGTTGTAATTTTTCTTCCGTCATCGAGCTTACCGTTCTTATGATTGATCCATTGCCAGATCTGCGCCCGGGAGATTTCTGCCGTAGCAGCATCTTCCATCAGATTATAAATTGGTACACATCCGTTGC
>JBBRTN010000340.1:0-3148 GCA_038244395.1 Ignavibacteria bacterium | reverse complement strand
TTAAATTCTTAATATATTATGCGGGTTAATAATGTTAAGTTATTTCAAAATGAAATTCCGTTATGAATAATATCATCACAAGCGAACTTCTCTCCGGCGCGTTTACTTATGAATCATACATTAATCATATAAAAAGACTTTTATGTGAAAATAAGACAACGGGAAATAATCAATCTGAAAAAAATATTTACTTTACAAGATTAAACCTCAGACGGGCATTAAGGATAGAGAAGACTACTGTTATAAGCGACGAGCTTAAAAATGAAACCGCGAAAATAAACGAGCCTGTTATTTTTCTTGTAATAGCAGAAGCCTGGTGCGGTGATGTTGTACAGAGCTTACCTGTAATACAAAAAATAGCTAAGACCAACCCGCTTATTCAGCTAAAAATTATTTTAAGAGATGAAAATGAATCTGTAATGAATGAATTTCTAACGAACGGTGCGAAGTCAATTCCGGTCTGCATAATTATCAGCAAATCAGATTACCGTGTTATCGGAAAATGGGGTCCGCGTCCTGCTCCGGTTCAGCTAATGGTTAAGGAATACAAAAAAACAAAAGCCATTACATATGATGAACTTACAAAAAACATTCAGCTCTGGTATGCGAAGGACAAGACGCGGTCCATTCAAAAAGAGTTTCAGCAGCTATTAGAGAATGTTAATTTCTCCGTCAGCGTTTCGCCGGTTACTTAATCAGTAACATTCTCTTTGTATCAACACGGACTTCATTTACCAGCAGACTATAAAAATAAATTCCGCTTGCTAAATTTTCGGAATTAAATGTTACCGAGTAAGAACCGGCTTCTTTCTTTTCATCAATGAGCTTTGCTACTTGTTCACCGAGGATATTATACACTGTAACTCTGACCTCGTTGTTTGATAATAACGCAAAATTTATATTGGTCGAAGGATTAAAAGGATTTGGATAGTTCTGAGATAAATTAAACCCGGCTTTCGTTCGCTTCGATGCAAATGAATCTTCAGTGAGAGGATTTTTTGTTTCTGAATTAATGATGGTTCCGTATTCACCGAATGCCGACTCATTACCATTATCAAAAATATTTACCGAAAAAATACTGTTGCCGGAGATTTTAGTTTCCGGAATCCAGTTAATTCCCAGATCAGCCGAGCTAATTACAATTCCGTTTTCACCTGCTGCAACTGCATTATTTCCGGCTGAACATTTTACAGAATTTAAGTTTGTAAATATTCCCGTCTCCACCTTAGTCCAGTCAATTCCTGAATTTGTAGTTTTGTAAATTACACCATCCGAGCCCGCAATCAGTCCGTTCTCCGAATCGAAAAAACTTACAGAGTTAAAATCCCCGTAGAAAATATTTTCGCACTTCCATGTAAGTCCTGCGTCTGTGGTCCGCAGGACGTTCCCGTTTTTTCCCACGGCAATTCCTGTGCTGCTGTTAATAAAATAGACAGACTTTAAAACACCGAGTGCGGCTGAATCAAATCGTATATGCCAGTTCTTCCCGCCGTCAGTAGTCCCCATTATAGCTGCGTGTGAATTACTTTCAGTGCCTCCTACAGCGATGCCGTTGTTTTTGTCCGGGAAAAAAATACTGTTAAGGTTTTCTTGCGTACGACTTGCCTGAATTGTCCATCCATATTTAGGTTTTGAAGTCTGTAATATTAATCCGGAGTCTCCCGAAATATATCCGGAATATTTATTCACAAAAAAAACGGAATTCAGGAAATTATTTGTTACCGACGGACTTGGTTGCCAGGTCTTTCCCTTATTTTCAGTTTTTAATATACTGCCTCCTTCTCCAACACAATACCCGGTAACCTGATCAGTAAAATAATTTCCTCTTATGCTGTTTTTATTTCCAGTCAGCGGCATCCAGTTAATTCCGGTGTTTGTACTTTTAAAAATATTTCCTCCGCTCCCTGCAATGCTTATAAAATCAGAGTCAAGAATAGTGATGTCATACATAACCGATAGTTTCTCATAAGACGGCCTGAAAGTAGAATCATGTATCCATTCATTTCCTGAGTTTGTCGTTTTAAGTATAGTACCGAAATCGGATATTACAAAGCCCGTATTACTATTGAGAAAGCTCTGGCTTCTTACCAGATCAACGCTTCCATCAAACAAATAACTTAACCCCAGTGATTTTCTTGTCCAGCTTACTCCTCCGTCGGTTGATTTATAAAATATTCCTCCGGGGGAATTTCCTGCTGCGAAAATCTTATTACTGTCTGTCATTGAAATACCGACAACCGAACTTGATGCAACTATATTTGCATTTTGAATTGTCCATGTCAATCCGCCGTTTGTAGTTTTCAAAATGGTATTATATCCTCCGGCAACCCCCGTATTCTTGTCAAAGAAATTCAGACAGAACAGTGGGGCGTTCGATCCTGAAACCAGCTGAATCCAAGTATCCCCGGCATCAGTTGTTTTTAAAATGGTTCCGTTTAATCCTGCTGCATAGCCTGTTATCGAATCGGTAAAGGTAATATCATACAAATAATTATTTGTATTACTTTGCCTGATTGCCCAGCTGTCTCCACCGTTTGTGGATTTAAGAATAATGCCGCCTTTGCCGACTGTCAGCCCCGTAGAAGCATTGATAAAAATTATTCCGGATAAATCCTGTGAAGTATTTGAATATAATAGCGACCATTCAATACCTGAGTCTGTTGTTTTAATAATCGTCCCGAGTACTCCTGCGGCATATCCTGTCAGCCGGTTAGGAAAATAAACTGAGTGAAGAAAATTTCCTGTTGGTTTTGGCCGGGACCATTGCCATACGGGCTGAGTGCAGAGACGTAGGTTTGTCAGAAAGAAAATAATTAAAACTGTTAGAACTGTCGAATGTTTTTTTTTTGCGGTGGCCATTTTTTTTTATCTCCCTGCCTCCTTAAGTTCTGCTAAATTTCGCAGAGTGTATAAGGCTTTTAGTTTTAAGATAAAAGAAATTAAAAATGCTGATGTGAATAGTCAAATTGTAAAAAACTCAATTTGTGAAAATCAAAAAACATTTATCAAACAGTTAAAAATAGAAAAGCTGCAGGAGAAATTCACTGCAGCTAAGAGGTTTTTAAAGAATTGAATTTTATATTAGAAGTAAATATGAAGTGATTTATGTTTTTTATATATGGTTCCAACTTTGCATGATTCAAATAAC
>JBBRTN010000339.1:0-3149 GCA_038244395.1 Ignavibacteria bacterium | reverse complement strand
ATGCCGGGAGTAATGATAAATCGATTGATGAACTTGACAGCATTGAGAATATTTCTATCCGCAAAATTCCGATGGGAAAGATCAGCGGAGGGATAATGCATGCAAAGTATTTTATCGTTGATGGTGAAAATTTATTTATTGGCAGCCCGAATATGGACTGGCGTTCACTGATACATATTCATGAAATAGGTGCACGAGTCAGGAACAAAGAGGTTTCAAAAGCATTCACTGAAGTTTTTGAAACTGACTGGGAATACAGCAATGGAATATTTCCGGATGGAATACCGGCAATTAAAATTAATGCATCGAATCCTGTTACAATAAATTCAAATCAATACGGAAAAATAATTTTATATCCGGCATTCAGTCCCGTTAAAATTAATCCTAAAGGTGCAAGCTCCGAAGAAGAAGAACTGCTGAAAATAATTGCCAATACAAAGGACAGCTTGCTTATACAAATGTATTCATATTCTCCGAAGGCAAAGAATGAAACAAATTATTATGATACACTGGATAAAGCATTGAGGGAAGCCGCTTTGAGAGGAGTGAAGATAAAAATAATTTTTTCGGACTGGGCGATAAGAGATGTTGCAACTGATTTCATTAAGGCGCTGTCAACTGTGCCCGGGATACAAATTAAATTCAGTTCCATACCTCAATACAGCGGCGGTTATATTCCCTATTCAAGAGTCGAGCATTGCAAATATTTTATTGCGGACAATAATATTTCATGGATAAGCACATCTAACTGGGAGTGGGGATATTTTTATAACAGCCGGAATGCCACTTTAATAATTGACAATCAAAAGATTAATTTGGAATTAAGCGAAGTCTTTCAAAGAGACTGGACAGGACCTTACACGAATTTTGTGGATATAGATAAAAAATACGAACCGGTAAAAAGGAATTGAAAAAACTTAACTTATAAAGAAAAAGTTCAATCAGATAAAAAACGGATTGAACTTTTTTTTGTGCCCGGGATCGGAATCGAACCGATACTGCCTTTACAGGCAACAGGATTTTAAGTCCTGCGCGTCTACCTATTCCGCCACCCGGGCGGGAATTGATTTTTTTATGAAGTGCAAAATAATATCTTTATGAATTATTTACTACACAAAAATAATAATTCTCCTTAGTAATTTTTAGTATGCAATGCTAATTCAGCTATACAGTAGTCTTTGTTTTTCTTCCTGTGAAAATGATTCCTGAATTAATCTGGCGCTTGCGCCGAATGTAATATAGCTCCACATCCAGGTTATAAGAATTGATACTTTGTTTTTAAATCCTACCTGGTAAAAAAGATGAAGCACCAGCCACATAATCCAGCCGATAAATCCTGTGAACTTAATTCCAAATACATCAGCGACTGCATCTTTTCTGCCAATCGTCGCCATGCTGCCTTTATTTAAATATTTAAACGGTTTCAGGTTCTTACCATTTATCCTGTCGATGACAGCTGAAGCGGCATATCTTCCTTCCTGCATTGCGACTGACGAGACACCCGGAAGCGGCTTCCCGTTTTTATCTTTTAAATCGGATAAATCTCCGATTGCAAAAATCTCAGGATAATCATCAAAGGAGCAATAGCTGTTCACTAAAAGTCTTCCCTGCCTGTCTGTTGGAAGTCCGAATGTATTAGTCAGCCTGACAGCTTCGACGCCGGCTGCCCATATAATAATATCAGCGTTTATAATTTTTTCACCTTCAGGAGTTTTGATTGTAATTGTATGACCTTCGATGTTTAAAACTCTCGAGTTAAGTCTTACGCGGACATTCCTTTTCTCGAGACGCTTCTTTGCATAAACAGAAAGTTCACGATCAAAGGTCGGAAGCAAATCCGAACCTGCTTCAATAAGAATTATTTCTGCTTTTGCGGTATCAATATTTCTGAAATCATCATTTATAATACTTCTGGCGAGTTCGGCAATAGAGCCTGCAAGCTCAACCCCTGTAGGACCTCCGCCTATAATAACGTATTTAAGAAGTTCATCAGACCTCTCCGGATGATTTTCAGCTTCTTCAAAAGATAAGAGAAGTTTGTTTCTTATTCTTAAAGCATCAAAGAGATTCTTTAAGCCGAGTGTATTTTTTTTCCAGTCATCTTTTCCGAAGTATCCTGTTTTCGCACCGGCAGCAAGTACAAGATAATCGTATGATATTTTTTTATCTGCAAGTATTATCATTTTATTTTCTTTATCAATACCGGTAACTACATCCATTAAGACAGTTACATTTTTTTTTCTGTGCATCAGAGACCTTATAGGTATGGCAATATCGGCAGGGCTGAGGACGGCAGTTGCCACCTGATAAAGCAGCGGCTGGAACAGGTGATGATTTGATCTGTCAACAAGCGTTATTTGCAAAGACTTATCCTTTGCTAATTTCTTTACCGCCTGGAGCCCGCCGAATCCTGCTCCTATCACAACTACATGTTTTTTATCTTCCATTCTTTTTTGTTTTGTTAAATTACTTTTTATATCGGGTTAAATAAACTATGAAATTAATATTAAAAGAATATGTAATATTGCATATATTTACAGAATCTTTTTAATATCTTTGTAGTAAATAAAAATTATATTTATAACGATAACAACAATCAAAAGTATAAACATATGGATAAAAGTTTTATAACAACTGCATTCGAATTTGAGGGATGTAAAATCACAAAAAATCTCGGGATAGTAAGAGGAATAATAGTAAGGTCGAGAAATTTATTTGCAAATATCGGCGCAGGATTTCAGACACTTGTCGGGGGCGACATTACACTCTATACAGAGCTTTGTGAAAAGACAAGAGAGGATGCATTTGAATTAATGGTGAGTCATGCTGAAGCCGCCGGAGCCAATGCAATCATCGGGATGCGGTATGATGCAAATGAAATAACCTCAGGCGTGACAGAAGTCCTTGCATACGGGACGGCAGTTGTTGTTGAGCGTAAGACGTGAGACGCTCTTCACGTAAAAATAAAAAATTGCAGTATGTCTGATGTTGACTGATTGAAATCTAATGTAGTCTGATGTTCAAATTTTTTAAATAGATTTAGTTTGATTTTTTGTTTCTGTAATTTAATTTATAGTTTTACTAAATAATCCTTGTATGAAAAAAGAGTTTGTATATAGTTTTATTGTTTTATTTAATTTATTAAATAT
>JBBRTN010000338.1:0-3161 GCA_038244395.1 Ignavibacteria bacterium | reverse complement strand
CTTTTAAGTCAGCAAGGATTGCAGTTAACTGGTCGTCTTTTTTCTTTGCCATGTCTTCGAGAAGTTTGACGACATCAACATCAAGAACCACATACATTCCTCCCTTGAGGTCAAGTCCCAGTTTTAGTCTTTTATCCCTTGCATTCAGCAAACTCTGATTATTCTTGTCAACATATTCAATACTGTCCGCCCCTGAAAGTTTGCTTAGTTCCTTATTAAGAGTATAGTCTTTATAAGTGGGGTATAAAAAGTATAACGATAACGCTACAAGTACAATCGTAATGATAATTCGAGAAAGATTTTTCTTCAAAGTTTCACTCCGTAAAATTATTAATTATTGTCTTAAAAGGTTTAAAAATACAGCATTCAATATACTTTTAAAGTGCAGAAATGTCAATGTAATTTGAAGTTTATCTGTGACTTTTAGCAACTTTTACCCGACTTCAACCTGCTCATTACAAAGTCTCGGCATTGAAAAGAAAAAAAATTCTATGCATCACGGATTTATTTTAAACGGTTTAGTTTATAAAATGGCATCCGTTAATTATGTAACTTCATATCCGTATTTTTCCGGAATACCGCTCAATCTAAATTGATTCTCAAATCAGTTTTGAGTAATTTGTAAACTAGATTTTTTCAAAATATTTTCAAAAATAAAAAGAATATGGAGGTTTTTTAAATGGCAGTTAGAGTCGGAATAAACGGATTCGGAAGAATAGGAAGGCTGGTTTTGAGAAGAATGACTGACCTTGGAGGATTTGATATTGTCGGTATAAATGATTTAATGGACAATAAAACTCTCGCTCATTTGCTTAAGTATGATTCCGTTCACGGAAAATTTAACGGAGATATAAAGCTGACGGAGAAAGGAATCGAAATTAATGGTAACGAAATAAAAATTTCTGCCGAAAAAGACCCGACTAAATTAGGATGGGGTGACCTCGGAACCGATGTAGTTATTGAATCAACCGGCGTTTTTACTTCCAGAGAGAAATTAAAACTTCACCTCGACGGAGGCGCAAAAAAAGTCATCCTTACAGCGCCTGCCAAAGATAAACTGGATGCAACAATAGTTCTTGGTGTTAATGATTCCATACTGACTCCCGAAATGAAAATAATTTCAAATGCTTCCTGCACTACTAACTGCCTGGCACCGATGGTAAAAATTCTTGATGATAATTTTAAAATAGTAAAAGGCTTTATGACAACAATTCATTCCTATACTAATGACCAGGGTCTGCTCGACCAGCCGCATAAAGACCTGCGGAGAGCACGTGCAGGCGCTATAAATATTATACCGACTTCGACAGGCGCCGCAAAAGCAGTTGGAGAAGTTCTTCCTCATTTGAAAGGAAAGCTTGATGGCTTTGCATTGCGTGTCCCTACTCCCGACGGCTCTCTAACTGATTTTGTTTGTGTTCTGGAAAAGGAAACTACCAAAGATGAAATCAATGCTGTATTTAAAAAAGCCGCTGAAACAACTATGAAAGGAATTCTTGAATATACCGAAGACCCCATAGTATCAAGTGATATTGTAGGAAACTCAAACTCCTGTATTTTTGATTCCTTGTCAACAATGGCTATGGGAAATCTCGTCAAGGTTGTCGGATGGTATGACACTGAGTGGGGATACAGCTGCAGAGTAGTGGATTTATTAAAAAAAATTGCATAGAGTTTTAATAATTTAAATACAAAATTTTAAAAATGGATACAGTATTTTTAGTAGTGAGTTTATTTCTTCCCAGGCTGACACTAATATTTTATTATTTAATTCATCAGTTACCTGTTAACACGGTGCCTTTTATCGGCGGTATACTTCTGACTGTTTTCATTCCGCGCGCTTTGATTTTAATTTATATCGCGCAGAATCTCGGAACTAACAGTCCTTGGTTTTGGATTCATCTTATAGTCGCCGTGATTTTTTATTTCGGCGGAGGAAAAAAGTTCAGGGATTACAGAAGAAAATAATTCATTTAAGATTTCCTCTTATTAAATTTCAAATATACAAAGGTTATCAGATTAATTTCTGATAACCTTTTTTGTATTGGAAAGAGGAGCATTTAATTGGAATGAGGGTTCGAGTCATAACTGCAATCCGGTTTATTTATACCGGCAAAACTCAGTTTTCACTCAGATTAAAAAATCCGGGAAAAACGTAATTGGCTGCATTCGGATATGCCTTTGATTCGGATTTTACTTTACTGGGTTCACCAGGCTAATGTTTTTTTGCGGAACAAGATTCGCCGCTTTTATCACCTTACGAAGGCAAAGATCACAGAAAGAGAAAGTTCTTTCGGAGAATACAACGGCGACAAAATTTTATTTCTCCTTTTGATAAGAGTTATGTCTATGCGAAAATTACTGAACTATACAGAAACAATTGGTAAAGATGTTATATCGAGTATTCCTTTATAAAGTATATGCGGAATCCACACAAATAATAGTGGGTTCCCACCTTCTCCGATAATTCTTTTGTAGTACTCTTTAGTCGCCTTTGGCATTGATGAATATTTTGATACTTCATCAGGGTTATATGCAGTAAAATTTTCTTTATTTAATTTGTCTAAAGTAATGACACTTCCATCAATAGGTATCCCTGCAACCCTTTCGATTACAATGCCGGAAATCTTTCCATTTAACTTTGAAGAATTGCTATCCTGTTAATAGATGTTTATAGTGCTAAACAATAATACAAACAGAAGAAATAAAAATCTTACAAATGGTATTGTACTTTTTAGATTAAAGTATTTCAATTTTTATGATTATGCTTGAAGTTGGATATCCAACCAGGATATTTATTATGATGACATTATCAGCTTTTAAATACTTACTGTGGAAGCTTTCTTTCAAAGACTGGCCTTTTTACGAAGTTAAATAATTATTTTGTTTAATCATTTATTCGACTACAAAATTTATATTGTCGGTAATTTATAATGGATACAAGAATTTAACATCCTAACTAACTTTCAATTGTCTCAACATTTATCTGAAAATAATCTTTTATATGGCGGCAAATTTCATTTACTTCCGTTTCTCTTAAAGACGGGAAACTCGGAAGATTGATTCCCCGGCTGCTGATTCTTTCTGCCACAGGAAATTCATCTAAATTTTGTGAAAACATAGGCATAGTATGCACAGGATAAAACGCAGGTCTGGTTTCG
>JBBRTN010000337.1:0-3185 GCA_038244395.1 Ignavibacteria bacterium | reverse complement strand
TTTCCTGCGCCGAAAGCCGGTGAACAATAAAAATAAAAACAAAAACAGAAAGGATTATTAAAACCTTTTTCATCCTAAATTATTTTCTTTTATTAAATGAATAAAAGCATTTTCAAGTGAAGGAGAAATTTTTCTCATATCGGTAATGATGATGGAGTTTTCTTCAAGTATGTTTCTTATTTTTTTCTCATTTTCATCTGCATCATCCACAACTACATTGATGCGGTCACCGAATATCTGTATCTCCAAGCCGGCATTTTCTTTTAATACCTGATATGCTTTTCTGACAGGAGTGCAGACTATTTCTATTATTGTCTGGCGCATCATTGCCTTGATTTTATTGGGTGAATCGTATGCGAGTAATTTTCCGTTATCAAGCATTGCAAGCTTATTAAATCTTTCGGCTTCATCCATATAAGGAGTCGAGATAATTATTGTTATGTCTTCTTTTAAAAGATTGGAAAGTATTATCCAGAATTCTCTTCTTGATACCGGGTCGACTCCGGTTGTCGGCTCGTCAAGAAAAATTATCTTCGGCCGGTAAATAAGAGTGCAGGACAGCGCAAGCTTTTGTTTCATTCCTCCTGATAATTTTCCCGCAAGAAATTTTCTGAAATTCGTCAGTCGTGTGAATTTCAGCAGCTCATCCCGCCTTCCCTTATAATCTTTCAGCCCGTGAATATCCGCAATGAATTCCAGGTTCTCATCAACCGTCAAATCCGTATACAGGCTGAATCTCTGTGAAAGGTATCCGATATCGTTTTTAATTTTACCAATGCCTTTCGATAAATCCAGCCCAAGTATTTCTACCTCGCCTGAATCAGGTTTCAGCAATCCGCATAAAATTTTTATCAGCGTTGTCTTCCCCGCACCGTCAGGTCCTACAAGACCGAAAATTATATTTGACTTTATATCGAAACTAATATCATCAAGAGCTTTTACATCTCCGTAACTTTTACTCAGACCTCTTATAGAAATTACATTTTCCAAGCTTTACTTTAATCATTAAATGTTCTCAAAGATTAATTAAACCTGTCTGCTATTATTTTATAATGCTTCTAAAAAATTTTAAATAATATCAGTTCAGGATTAATTTAGCATCTGCAGGCATCCCGGATTTAAGATCAAAATCATTATTCGGAATCCTGATCTTAACCGCAAAAACAAGTTTAGTTCTTTCATCCTGTGTCTGTATACTCTTAGGTGTGAATTCCGCTTCAGGGGAAATAAATATTACTTCTCCCTTGTAGATTTTATCCTTATATGTGTCAATCCTTACCTCAGCCTGTTGTCCGAGCTTCACTTTTCCAAGCTGCTCTTCGGTTATATAAATGTAGAGGTCGACTGTCTGAAGGTCGGATATTTTTAATACAGCAGCGCCCGGAGTCACATACTCTCCTATCTCAACAAATTTTTTCGAGACTATCCCGTCAACAGGAGATGTTATTGTGCAGTCGTCAATGTTTTTCTGAATCAAATCAATGCTGACCTGATTTCTTCTGAGATTTGCTTTTGCAGATTCTATTTCTTCGGGACGGGTGATATTCTGAACTTTGTTCAGAGATTCTCTCGCGCTGTTATATTGATTTAATGCAAGGTCATATCTCAGAGCAACATCTTCATATTGCTTTTGTGTAATTGTGCTTGACTCAAACAATTTTGCAAATCTTTCCTTATCAACGAGCGCCTGGTCTAAATTTATTTTTGCCTGGCTTACCTGTTCTTGAGCTAATTTTATATCTTCCTTTCTCGCGCCTGCCTGTAATAGCCGCAGCTGAGCATTTGCCTGGTCTGCGCTTGCCTGCGCCTGCCTAAGCTGAATGTCAAGCAGCTCGTGATCGAGATTCATCAGCAGCTCATTTTTTCTTATTGTGCTTCCTTCATCTACCGGAATGTTTTTCACCTGCCCGGCACCTTTCGAACTTATCACAACGTCAGTTGTTTCTATCGTTCCCGAAGCATTGATTTCATTGGACGGCTGCTTGCTCGCGCATTGAAGAAAAATAAATGATATTGCGATTATAAAAAGTTTGTTAATGAATTTCATATCTGAAATAATATTATTTTTTTTACAAGATTTGCCAAAGTTATTCCGGAAATTATTTCAGTTTACAATTATCTGTATTCATACCAAAATGTAATCCTGGGAACTACATCAGTCGTTACTTTCTGTGTTTGGTTTTGTTTGGCGGTAAACGAATTCAGCCATATGTTCGGCATAAAATGAATATTGGGGTAAGGACTGAAGTCAAATCCTGCGGTGACAAAACTCTGATAAAATCCGGTTAAAGAATTATTAATATCCTGATTGTAAAAATCATACCGGAAGAAAAATTTCAGGTCACTGTATAATTTTATCTGGGTAATATACAAACTGATTCCGAAAGGTACTTTATCAGGACTCTGTGCGGTAGGACTCGTATTATAATTATTCTGGATCTGGAAAAAACTCTCAGCTGCTAAACTTACTGCGTCGTTTCTATAACCTATAAACCCGCTCAGAGTTGTCTTGCTTTGATTATTTCCGACTGGCGAATAATCGGCATAGATATTAGCTGCCATTTTTTTGGTGAGAAAATTACCAAAGAGCATCCCGTATATTTTTTTGTATTTATTATTTTCAATTTTAGTACCGGAGCCGTTTCCAACCATCGCGTAATATCCGAAATCTTTTGAATCGTCAAATGAACCGGATAAAGTTACGCCAAGATCTCTTGATGAAAGAATACCTCTTTGATCCATGATAGTTTTTTCAAGTGATCTGTATCCCCACCATTTGTCGGAATAATAACAAAAGCCTGGAGTAGGCATGACACCGATTGTAAGATTTGAATTTGTAAAAATATCTTTCCAGTTAAGATAAGCATCTCTGACATATACCGAACTGTTGCCGTCCGGCAGAGTATCAAAGCCGTCAAACGATAATGAAAATCTCGTGTCGAATGTTTCGTTTATTGCGTAATCAAGTCCCATATTGATCCTTCTAAAATCAAACGCATTAGATTCCTTCTTGTATGGTGAATACTGCAGGCTATTATTTGTCGAGTCTCCTCCTGATTTATAAAAATAATCTCCGAAAACATTACCCCAGATATTTACTTTGGAGGAGTTTGGAGTACCCTGATTTGCCTGGGCAAAAAGCTCTGAGTTTACAAATAAAATAATAAATAAAATTAGTATTCCTC
>JBBRTN010000336.1:0-3199 GCA_038244395.1 Ignavibacteria bacterium | reverse complement strand
TTCAAAGCGCTGCTGCCGATTATTCTTATGTAATAATTTCCCGTAACCGGGAACAAAGCCACACTGTCCTGAGAGCCTGCAATATTTTTTGTAACAAGCACACTCCCGCTGTCAGACAGAATTGAAAAATTACCCACACCTGCATTCAGTGATTTCAGAGTAAGATTAATTTTTCCTCCGGTCAAAGTTTTTACTTTATAAAAATCAGAATCGGAAGTTCTTGCATTGCTTTGAAGAGTAATGAATCCTGCGTAGAGTTTATTAAATGATATATCGAAAGCGAATGTTTTGTTATCCGGCTCATCAAGAGCGCGTATCATCGAACGCGTGTCTCCTGTTTCCTGAATATGATTTTTATTTGTCATCAGTGTATCGGTTACTCCGAAGGGAACAAACACTGAATCATACAAAGCCTGGCTGCTCAATGGCACCGCGAGGTCTGTCCCGAGATTCAGATAATTCGACATGATCCATGTATATTGAATATTTCCGGGAAGAGGCATGAGTGAGTTGTATTCTGAATTTGAATCGAGACCTGTTATTGTATCATTGATTATCCCGTTACAGTTTACATCCTTATTATAATAACTGACAGGAACACTCTGCTCGAAATTCCCGAACAGAAAAGCTCCGTCTGAACCGTTACTTGTAAATGAATTTCTCATGTCCCTGATTGCTTCGCTTTTAAAATCAATACCTCCAATCTGTATAGAGACATCCGTACCGAGATGCGGCGTTCCTATTGTCACGACCTTTGCGACCTTGTGCCCGTTGATGTTATCATTCGGATCAATCCACCATTTATGAATTCCGTTTTCCATTCTCTGAAGGTATTCCCGGATTGCTAATCCGCCCATTGAATGTCCCGCTAAAATAACCTTACTTGCTCCCGTCACCCGCAGCACTGAATCAATTAACATTTTCAGAACATAACCCTGTTTATAAATTGCAGACTGGTTGCTCGGAGACTGACTGCTTCCGGGCGTATTGTTATTATAAATCAGTATTCTCGGGTCGGCAGGATTCCTGTTCCAGAAATTTCCGAAGTTAACCGAATAAATACTCGAGCTTGTAATCCTGTTTACAATATTTCCGTTTGTATCAAGCAGGGGGACGATTACATCCTGAATATAATTTGTCGTATCTCCTCCGCGCGCGTTAAGGACTGCGCTCAAAGTATGATTCGAGCTCAGGTTCCAGGACGTGCTTAATTGAGTGAGAGTAGCGCTCCATGTCCTGTCATCCGAATTTAACCCATGAACAAATATGACAGGATAAGGTGAATCGCCAACCTGCGAATAAGAAGTATTGAAAGTTAAAATTATGTATGCAAATATATAAGCAATCAGAAATATTTTTTTCATGATGATGGGATTTTAATTTTAATTAAAATTATAAAATTAAATCAGAAGGGTCAATGTTGAATCGGTCACATTGCTCTGAATCGCCGGGGTCCGCAATCAGAATGAAATGTTTCTAAATCTTAAAACTTATATACAAGATTAACACTATGAAGGGAAGGATAAAAATTCATTTTACTTAAAACAGTTGTATGCTTTTTTTCCCTTTCGCTTTCCTGATGAACAACAAAATAACCAGTACCGAATCCTATAATACTTCCCACAAAAACATCCGACAGCCAGTGCTGTGAATCATGTATTCTTGAATAGGCGGATAATGATGCAAAAGTATAAAGTCCTACTCTCGCCCACCACGTATTAATTCTTTCCGCTAATACCGAGGACACTACAAATGCAACCGTAGCATGTCCGGAAGGAAATGATAAATAATCATTATTCGTTTCAAATCCGTTGAATTGGAACTGGTCATTGGTCTTATAGGGGCGTGTCCTTCCTGAAATAAACTTTACGGCTGAAGTCAGAATCCCCGCATAAACCAGGCTTTGAATAAGCATTCTTCCGACTATCCTTAATTCTTTGTTGCGCGCAAATAATCCGGCAGAGTAAGTGAACACAGAAAAAGCTCCCCAATACTTCGCTTCGCCGTAACTTCTTGCGAAAGCCCAGAAACCTGTTTGTGAACTTCCATTATTTACACTTGCAGATTTTTTCACATCTGCATCAATTGTCATTAGTCCTATTGTTACTCCTCCTCCAATCACAGTATAGATCCAGTCTTTGCCGTTAAATCTTGAAGGCATGGAAAAATAAGAGAGTCCGTCCTGCCAGAATTTTTTACTGTCAGATATAAAATCATTTCCTATGCTTACTTTAACTTTTAAGGAATCTTCTGATCTGGCAATATTATAATTCAGGGAAAAAAATAAAACAGTCAGGAAAAATAAATTACGAGAGAAGAAAATAGCTTTAGGGGATTTTGATAACATCAGTAATAAATATTTAGAATAAAATTAGAAATCGTTTGGACGGAAATGGTTTACACAATTAAAGTCTGATCATATTTTTCATTAGAATTATTTTTAATTACCGAAACCAGAATCAGTACAGAAAGAATAATAAAAAGTATCAATGATGATCCGATAGTGCCGAAATTTAATCCGCCTTTTTCAATTGGTTTTGTAAGAACGTCTCCAAACGTTGCCCCGAATGGTCTCGTTAATACAAATGCAATCCAAAATAAAATTACATGTGATATCCCGGTAAACTTATATGCGAGCACTGTGATTAATATCAATCCTCCTATAAGAACTGCTCCGCCGGCAAAGCCCAATCCTGAATCATCCGCCAGGAAATCACCTAAAGCCGTTCCCAATGTGTTGGAAAATAAAATAGTGGTCCAATAAAATAATTCTCCGCGAAGTGACTTTATATTTGTTACCGACAAAGACTTTTCTGTTGCTTTCCAGATCAGTAAAATTGAGATTAAAAGAGAAAGTAAAATTAATGAAACTGTAGTATAGCCCAGTCCTAAAGTTCTGTCCATATAATCTGACATAGTTGTTCCTGCTGTACTTGTTGCAAGGATAACCGACCAGTAAATCACAGGATGATATTTTTTTGAAAACAGCTGAATCAATATCGTCATAAAAAAAAAACTTAATAAGACAACTGTAATAAATCCATAGCCGATATTTAATATCATTGATAATATATCTCCGGTAGTTCCACCCAGCGTCGTCGCGCATATTTTCATTATCCAGAAAGAAATTGTTATTTGAGGTAATTTATGCATCGGTTTTTTCAAATTCGCAAAAATATTTATTCTGTGGTTTTAGTTC
>JBBRTN010000335.1:0-3222 GCA_038244395.1 Ignavibacteria bacterium | reverse complement strand
CTGTAAATATTGCCGTAGTCGCTCGCAGCAAAGCCGGTATTTTCGCCTCCAAAGGAAATTGAATAAAACCATCTCCCGGTTGAGGTAGTGGTCGGAAGCCAACTGAGTCCCGCATTAGTCGAGCGAAGTATTGTTCCGTAAGCTCCTGCTATGAAGGCAGTATCAGGGCTTTTAAACATCACATCAAATAAATAATTTATGTTATTCGGATTTATTATCTGAAAAGTCTCGCCGTAATCAGAAGAACGAACGAGCGTTCCGTTAAGACCTGCGCTTAATACAATAGAATCTTTCACTGCGACAGATGTAAGAGTCCTGAATACATTCGTCTGCTTTCTGTTCCAGGTCAGGCCTGTGTTTGTAGTTTTAAATATAATTCCAGTATCACCGGCAATGAAACCTGTTGAGCTGTTAAGAAATCTGACTCCGAATAAATTACCCGTGGTATTAAGTAATATTTTATCCCAGCTGTTTCCGCCGTTAGTAGTGGTAATTACTGTTCCCGTGAGCCCGCATGCGAACCCGGTATTGTTATTTATAAAAGCGAGAGACCTCACGCTTTCTTTAGTCCCTGTGCGGGTTACGCTCCAGCTGATACCTCCGTCGGTGGTCTTTATAATCGTGCCGCCGTCCCCGCAAGCCCATCCGGTATTCGGATTAATGTAGCATGAACCGAACAATATATTTCCCTGCGGCAAAGGATTCTGCCATTGCCATTGCGAATACAGCGGAGCCGCTGCCATTAAAACCATTAAGCAATTTAAAATAAATTTTTTCATAATTCTTTTTTCATAATTCTTTATTGAGTAATTAGTTATTTTTGTAACATTACATTGAAATATATTTATTAATTGAAAAAAAATAATTCCTCTAAAAACGCAATTGGAGTATTTGATTCAGGTATCGGCGGATTAACTGTTGCGAAATCCTTATTTGAAATTCTTCCAAATGAAAATATCATTTATCTCGGAGATACAGCCCGTCTTCCTTACGGAACCAAGTCAAAGGAATCAGTAATAAAATATTCTATCGAAATTACAAAATTTCTTTTGAATAAAAATGTTAAAATGATTGTGGTCGCCTGCAATACGGCTTCATCCGTGGCTTTGCCTTACTTGAGAAAAATCGCGGACGTCCCTGTAATCGGCGTGATAAAGCCCGGCAGTAAGGCTGCCATATCAAAGACAAATAATTTTAAGATAGGAGTCATAGGCACGCTGGGAACAATTCAAAGCAATGCTTACAAGACACAGATGCATAAATTTGACAGGAACATAAAAGTGTTTTCAAAAGCATGCAGCCTGTTTGTTCAGCTTGCAGAAGACGGCTGGACTGAAAATAAAATCGCCGAATTAATATCTAAAGAATATTTATCGGACTTTAAAGAACTTAGCATTGACACTCTGATTCTCGGGTGTACTCATTATCCGATATTAAAAAAAATAATTTCAAAGGTAATCGGGAAGAAAATTAACCTGATTGATTCGGGCGAAGAAGCCGCAAAAGAAGTTAAGAGAATTCTGGAGCAGGAAAATCTTCTCAATACTCAGAAGAAAAACGGTCAGCATAAATTTTATGTAACGGATTTTCAGAAAAAATTTAAGGAGATCAGCGAAAGATTTCTCGGACAGCCGTTAAGAGATGTGAAGAAAGTAAAATTAAACTGAAGACTTTTACAATATATCATTTACAATTTAATATTTACTAAACGGAGGGAGGAAAATTGCAAGACGAAAAAGTAATAGAAATTTTTAAGAAAACCGGAGCAATGCTTGAAGGACATTTTGTATTGACTTCCGGTTATCACAGCCCGCATTATTTCCAGTGCGCAAAGGTTCTCCAGTATCCAGAATATAATACACTCTTTGCAAAAGCCATTTCGGAAAAATTTAGTAATAAAAAGATTGACGTTGTTATTACTCCTGCTGTCGGGGGAATTGTACTTGGCACAGAAGTCGGTCGCTTGCTCAATGCCAGGACTATTTTCAGCGAACGGGAAAATAATGTAATGACTTTGCGCAGGGGATTTGAGATTAAAGAAGGAGAAAATGTTTTGGTCTGCGAAGATGTCGTAACGACAGGAGGAAGTGTTATTGAAGTCATAGATCTGGTTAAAAAATCCGGGGCGAATTTAATCGGTGTGGGATTTATAATAGACCGCAGCGGAGGCAAAGTTGATTTCGGGACTGATCAATTTTCACTTGCAAAGATTGAGGTGATAAAATTTACGGAGAAAGAAATTCCAGAATGGCTTGAAAAAATTCCCGTGACAAAGCCGGGCAGCAGGAATATGAAAAGCAGTTAGTAATAGAAATTTGAATCGGGTATTTCAATTGAGATTTATAATGCAGATTCAATTAGAATTAATTAGACTGAATTAATCTCAATGATTTGAAAAACGCTCATTGAATCATTGAGAATCACTGACGATTACATTTACTGAAATTAAAAATTAATTTCGAAATATCATTTAACCAAAAAATTAGAATCACTATATTTATAGTCGAATATAATCTTTAGTTATAACTTTTAAAAAATCATATAATCATACAAATGGATTTTAATTTATCAGAACAAGAGCTTGCAGTACAGAAGCTCGCAAGAGACTTTGCGCAGAATGAAATTTTACCTCATGTAATGAAATATGACGAATCACAGGAATTTCCCATGGAGATTGCAAAGAAGCTTGGTGAGATTGGGTTTCTCGGAGTAATTTTTCCTGAAGAATACGGAGGCTCGGGTTTTTCAACAGTGGAGTATGCGATCATAGTAGAAGAGATTTCAAAAGTCGACCCTTCGATGGGGCTCACTATTGCCGCTCATAACGGGCTCTGCACAAATCATATATTCAAATATGCAAATGACAACCTGAAAAAGAAATATCTTCCGGATCTGACATCAGGGAAAAAATTAGGCGCATGGGGGCTGACTGAAAATGTTTCAGGAAGTGATGCTGCAGGCATGGCTTCTGTAGCTGAAAGAAAAAACGGACATTACATTCTGAACGGCAGCAAACTTTTCATCACACACGGAAGCGTCGGGGAAACTGTCGTGGTAACGGCTGTTACAGATAAGTCAAAAAATAAAAACGGAATTTCTGCATTCATATTGGAGAAGGGCTGGAAAGGATTTAAGACAGGCAAGAAAGAAAATAAACTCGGGATGAGGTCATGTGATACTTCTGAATTAATTTTTGAAAATGTAGAGGTACCTGCGGAAAAT
>JBBRTN010000334.1:0-3259 GCA_038244395.1 Ignavibacteria bacterium | reverse complement strand
GTTTAATTTATTTAAAATATAAATTGTATCACGTATCTCATTAAAAAAAAATAAAATAGAAGTAAATTATTTAAAGCCTCCGCTTAATTTAAACCGGAATAATTTATATCGAAATCAAGCCGCTTTTTCCTTGCGAAGCTTCTTTATGATCTTTCAAAAAAAGTGTTTTAAAAATTTTGTTATGGTTTGAGATTAATTATTTTGGACTGATGTGCTAAATGAAATTTTTAAAATATCTTTTATTTATTTTTAACATTAAATTGTAAGCACAGGAAAAACGTAAATGTAATTATAACTCTTTAATTCAGATCTATGAAAAAAATTATTACACTTTTAATATTATCGCTCTGTTCGTTTACTTATTCTCAGTCGGTAAGCAATATGATAATGCTTGGAAATGCAAACGAATATACCGCGGGAGGAACTCCCGCAGGCTGGTATTATGCTTCATGCTGGGGTTATGTCACAGACGGCAGGGAATATGCAATTATAGGACATTACGCCGGAACGACAGTTTATGATATTACAAATTCACCGGGCATTGTAAATAAAGGAACTATTCCCGGACCCCGAAAATCCTGTAAAGAGAGGGCAATGGGGGACAAGATACATTCATGACTGCTTTGTAAAAAATGATACCATCTACGGGGCGGCGATTGGAGATGGTTATCTTGTAATGCTTGATGCGCGAAATAAAGATTCAATTAGATTTATAAGGGAATTTACTTATCCCGGCGCAGTCACTCATAATGCGTGGACATCTGACGACAGGAGATATCTTGTCACAACTGATGAAGGCGGCTCAAATCACGCAAAGCTATGGGACATCTCGGATATCACAAACCAAATACAGGTAGGATTCTTCTAAAATAAATTTTTAGGAATAATTTTATTTGAAATGTATAAATAAAATAAGGGCATGAGCCCTTATTTTTATTTGTAAAAAATCTCAGCCTTCCGGTTCAGTAATTACTTCAAGATTAAGATATCTTTGTTCTTCGGGACTTATTGAGCCGTAGCCCCACACGCCGCCGGATGCCTGAGCCACCTGCTTTGATAAGCTCCGCATGCTTTTATAAAAATCCCTGGCATAGCTTACGTTAAGTTTCTTAAGAATATCATTAAGTTTACTAAGCTCGTGGTTGATTTTACCGCTTCTTTCAGGAACATCTTCAGGCATAGCTTCAATAATTTCTTTCAATGTTGAATTAAAATTTTTATCGACTTCCTGATAATACGTTTGAAGAGTTGAAGGCTGACTTGCCCGGAAATGAGCAATTTTTGTCCCCCAGTCCGTTTCTTTTTTATCAATCTCGCCTTCGGCGCCTGCAATAAGAACGGTTACAAGCGCAGGAGCCATAAGCAGTAAGTTAATTTCCTGCTCATTCAGATTTTTAAATTCGGTTAGCATAAATTTTTAAATTTAATTTTACTTAAAAAACGAAAAATACACAAAAGTATAAAGGAAGAATTTAAAACACTTTAAGTTTAGTAAGTTTAGTAAGTTAAAGTATTCTAACT
The DNA here is from genome assembly GCA_038244395.1 of Ignavibacteria bacterium. Classification (GTDB taxonomy): domain Bacteria; phylum Bacteroidota; class Ignavibacteria; order Tepidaquicellales; family Tepidaquicellaceae; genus JAGPCH01. Next base: position 1,738 of record JBBRTN010000334.1, on the reverse strand, counting down.
TTATTAACTGATAAAAAAAGGTTAAGGAAGTTATTTCCAAAAAACTGTATTTAAAAATCATTTCATTATTGCAATATTAAACGCAAATAAATATTCTCATTGAAAAACAAAAAAATTATTCAGAAAGATAAAAAGACAACTCAGAAAGATAAAAACGGAATTAAGAAAGATAACCTGCTTAAATTTTTTGTCGCCGGTATATTGGCCGCAGTGTGCCTGTTTGTTATTTTTAAACTTCTTAACGACGACAGGGATGACGGGCAGGTAAAAACGGTACAGTCTTATGAATGGTCGCCGGAAATGGATTCCATGTTTATAAAGGACTGTTACGAAAAATACAAGCCGCAGATCAAAGACGATTTTCAGAAGCAGGAAAATGTCAGGGTTTTCTGCAGGTGTATGCTTGAAAAGGTCAAGACGAAATATGACGAAAAAGAAGTAGGCAGGGTTGCCACACGGGACATTCAGCAATGGGATGCCGAATGCCGTGAGGAAATACTCAATCCGAATAACATTAAGGATAAGTAAAAATCATGCTTCGTCTAATTGAAAATAAAAATAACAATGACCCTGCTGTAAATCTTGCTTTGGAAGAATACCTCGTAAGAAATCTTGATATGGCAAATGACTATTTACTTTTTTATATCAACGAACCCTCGGTAATAATCGGCAAGCATCAGAATACAATTGAAGAAATTAATTCTGATTTCATTAATGAAAACAAAATTCATGTCATCAGAAGAATTTCCGGAGGCGGCGCTGTATATCATGATAAAGGAAATCTTAACTTCAGTTTTATGACCAGACATTCCCAGGAAAGAATTCATAATTTCAGAATGTTTACAGATCCTGTAATATGGGTATTAAATGAATTCGGAATAAATGCAGTCTTAAACGGAAGAAATGATATTACAGCGGGCGGAAGAAAAATTTCAGGTAATGCACAGTTCACCGATACAAGATCCATGTTCAGTCACGGAACACTTTTATTCGATTCAAATCTTGATGACGTGGCAAAAGCACTGAACGTGAAGACGGCTAAAATTGAAAGCAAGGGAATTAAGTCGGTAAGAAGCCGCGTCGCTAATATAAAAGAGTTTCTTACCGGAGATATGACGATCTATGAATTTAAAGAAAGACTTATCGGTTCGATTTTTAAAGAGTATACTCCTGAATCCGTTTATCACTTATCCGAAAATGAGTGGAAAGAAGTCTACAAGCTGTCTGAATCAAAATACAGGACATGGGAATGGAATTACGGAAGGTCACCCGGATTTAATTTACAAAAAATAAACCGCTTCAGTTTTGGGGAGATTGATGCCCGTATTCAGGTAGCTGACGGCATTATCAGTGATATAAAAATTTACGGAGATTTTTTGGGGCACGGTGACATATCGGATGTAGAAAATATACTGAAGGGAATTAAATTTGAAAAAAATTTTATTACAAAAGCCCTGGACAATATTGACTTAACTTTTTATTTCGGAGGAACGGATGCAGAAGAGTTTGCAAATTTTATTGTAAAATAAAATTTTTTTTGTATACAATTTTTTCGAAACTTTTACTATATTGACCTTGTTAGAGATAACAGCTTGTCCAATCAAGCAAATGTTCTTTCATATTTGTTCTTCCTTTAATTAATCTTCACACAACGATTACACTTAGTGAATTCCTGACAACGGATTGAAATATATTAGCTTTATGTTTTTGCATATTGTTTTCATATTTTAGTTCATTG
>JBBRTN010000333.1:0-3264 GCA_038244395.1 Ignavibacteria bacterium | reverse complement strand
ATTGGTTTTGATGAAATAAATTTTTTCTGCGACAGCGAACTTATAGTGAAGCAGGTCAAAGGAGAATACAAAATCAGGCATAAGGACCTGATCAAACTATCAATGGAATTCTGGAATGAAATAAAATTGCTTGATAAAAAATTTTCCATTACACATATTCCAAGGGAGCAAAATAAATTAGCCGATACGCTTGCAAATGAAGCGCTTGATGAGAGTGCGGAAGACTCATCCGGAAAAAATTTATTACTAAATTAATTAAATTTACAGAATCTAAAATTTTTAATTATAAAAGATGTGCGGGCAAAATTTTAACGAATGGCTTTAAACGATGAGATTTTTTTAATACGCGGACATTAACTTGCAGGATCTTACATAGTTTTTTATCATATCAGATGTATCTTTAAATGTTTCTTTAAAATAATATTTCTATTCTGTTACAGACAATCGCGCTGTTCTGATTTATTCAGAATGTGAGGAAAGTCCGGACTCCGAAATGAGCAGGGATGCCGGGAGAAATTCCCGGGTTTTATGAATTCAAATTTATAAAACAGAAAGTGTCACAGAAAACATACCGCCTGTTTCGGCAGGTAAGGTTGAAAAGGCAGGGTAAGAGCCTACCATCCGGAAAGTAATTTCCGGGATTGAAAAACCTCATCCGGAGCAAGACCATGTACAGGGAATGAAGTTCTGCTCGCTTTAATATTCCCGGGGTAGGTCGCAAAAATCCTGACAGCAATGTCACGATAAGATAAATGATTGTTTAAAAACAGAATCCGGCTTACGTAACAGGATAGAATTTATTTACTCATCTCCAGCATTCTTTGAAGCGGCACTAAAGATTTTCTCAATATCGTTTCTTCCATTACAATCTCCGGCTTCCGGTCCCGCATGCAAAGATATAATTTTTCAAGAGTATTTAATTTCATATAAGGACATTCATTGCAGTTGCAGTTGTTCTCAGGCGGAGCAGGAATGAATATTTTATCCGGATTTTTCAGGAGCATCTGGTGAATTATCCCGGGCTCAGTCGCTACTATAAATTCTTTTTCCGGGGATTCTGTGACAAAATTCAGAAGACCGCTTGTCGAGCCGATAAAATCCGCATACATTAAAACGGCTTCTTCACATTCGGGATGCGCAATGAGAAGAGCACGGGGGTTTTCAAATTTCAACTTAGTAATCTTTTTTTGGCTGAAGGTCTCATGCACTATACACGCACCCTGCCACAGTACCATATCTCTCCCCGATTGTTTGATCACATACCTGCCGAGATTTCTGTCAGGAGCAAAAATAATTTTTTGCTCAGGAGGAATTTGATTTACAATCTTCACCGCGTTTGAGGAAGTACATATAATATCCGAAAGAGCTTTTACTTCTGCGGAGCAGTTAATATAGCTGATAAGTATATGACCGGGATGTTTCTGTTTGAATTTTTCGAGCAGGTCTGCAGGACATCCTTCGGCGAGCGAACACCCGGCATTAAGGTCAGGAAGAAGCACCTGCTTGTGCGGATTCAGTATCTTTGCTGTCTCTGCCATAAAATGTACTCCCGCAAAGACTATTATGTCTGCATCCGTTTTCGCCGCCTGCTGGGACAGCTGAAGACTGTCACCGATAAAATCCGCTAAGTCCTGAATTTCGGATTCCTGATAATAATGCGCAAGTATTACAGCGTTCATTTCTTTCTTCAGCTTTTTTATCTCATACTCCAGGTCTAAAGAAGGATCAATTTTCTTTCCGCCATTTATTAATTTTGGATTTCGGGAAATATCATTTGCAGTAATCATAAAAGAAAATTTGGATTAAAGGTTTGTTTAAATTTCTTCGGCAGGAAAAATATTTTAAATTAATTTATAATGAAATGAAAAATTCAGTCAGTCATTCATGTAATCATATTTGACGACGTACTGTCTCCAGCTGTCATCATAAACCAGTTTCAAATCAAATTTCATTCTGTGCAGATAATAATAATAATAAGCCCTGTCGAATCTCCACTTGTCATCTTTTGTAATCTGTTTATAAAATGAACCAAAAAATCTTTTAAAAATTGCAGGTATATGAGAGAAGAAGATCAGCTGTAACAAAACTTTTTTTGAATTTTCATTTCTTCTGAACACTGTAAAGCTGTCACAGTTTCCCTGATTGCCAAGACGGGAATTCAAATATTTCTGAGTCATTCTTGACCTCGGTATTTCATGATAAGAAATTGAATCATCCACATAAGCAAAGTTATATCCTTTATCCAGAATCTTAATATTCAAACCCGTTTCTCCATTGCCGATCAGCTTATCCTTTTCAATGTCAGGATTGAATCCGCCGCATTCAAATAAAACCTCTTTCAGCATTGCCTGATGACAGCTGTAAATCCCAAGGTCATATGAAGCGATTACAAGCTTCTCTGATTTTTCTATCAAACTTAAGGCGCCGTTCTTAAAATATTTTTCCAGCCATTCGGGCGGGTCAAATTCCCATCTGGGCAGGACTTTACCTCCGGCTACGGCAACATTATAATTCATCCCGAAGACTTTTACGATATTTATAAGAGCATCCTTATCGGCAATCATATCATCATCTGTAAAATACAGCAATTCATTTTCGGAATGTTTTGCAGCGGTGTTTCTTGCGAAATGCGCACCCTGACGGGACTCAAGCAAATACCTGATCCTGACGGGAGATTTTTTTTGCCATTCTTCGACAACAGCTTTTGTCGCATCGGAAGAATTGTTATCCGCCACAATAATTTCAAAAAATTCTTTCGGGTATGTCTGATTGACGCAGCTCTCCAGCGTTTTCCCGAGTATTCCGGATCTGTTATATGTCGGGATAATAATTGAAACTGATTTAAAACTATTGCTCATAATTAAAATTTTATCCGGCGGTTATAGTTTAATAAAATAAATCCTGCTTTATTTTTATAAATCTTACTGAGAGAATCCTGCACAGTAAATAAATGTTGCCTATCTGTTGTGAATGAGACTAAATTAAATCTCTCTCTTTCTGTTTTATTGCTTTAAGAATTAAGGAGCAGTTGATTTCACTACTATTTGGGGTAGCAAAATACCAATGGGCTGGAATACTTGTTCAATAACTTTATACACTATGCTGTGCTTTAAAAATAAAAAAGTTTTAACTTAATTGGTAGACTATTAACTGTCAGACCCTGCGCTCAGCACTCTATATTATCCAGTATCCAAAGGGTATCCAAAAAATAAATTTATTGTTACCAATTTCAATTGAATCTGAAATAGAAATTAATTTTTTAAT
>JBBRTN010000332.1:0-3274 GCA_038244395.1 Ignavibacteria bacterium | reverse complement strand
GGGTTAAATGATTCGGTCCGCAGCTCAAAATTTATTTCTTCCATAATTATATTTTATTTAACCAGCTTTTGTTTTTTGACAAGATCTCCGAAATTTCTTTCGAAGGCAACTGATTTTTCTTTTAGCATGGGATAAAAGTTCTGAATGGAAACAGCTTCTTTCAGATTGTTTTTATCATAGTTCATAAAATAATTCTCTACGTCGGCATTCTTCACTGAGTAAATAAGGATTTGAAGATTTGGGACTTCATAAACCGTGATATCCATATTAGCGGGACTTTGATTAAGAGTTCTCCCGATTTCATTGATGTCATCTGTTACGTTCTTATTTCCCAATCCGGCAACTTCCCATCCTTTAGGAGTCTTATTTATTTCGACAATTCCGGCTATTTCATTTCCTGTTACAAACGGCGCGAGTGTATTTAATTCAGACCCTGATAATTGCGAAAGCGAAGAGACGGAATCTGTTTTGATCAGCTTGTTAAAATCAATCTCAACATGCTTCAGTAATTTTCCCGGCTGTGAATTCTCGAGTTTGCCGGCGTCAATATTTAAATTTATATCCTTATTGGTTTTTAAAATACTCAGGAGGTCACTCCTGCCTTTCTTTGCAGCTTCATCAGGTGTTGTGAAGAACTGGGGCTGATTAGCATTATTATTATTCATAGCCGTTTCTGATTTTTGATTCCCGCAGGAAAATAATATTATTGATAAAAATAACAGCGAAAATATATTTATTATGTTTTTCATTTTATGATTTTTTAAAGTTAATTTATTTTTTTTCAATATTATACCATGTATCCCAGTGAGTGGATGTTCCTGCCGGGTCGACATACTCTGCATAAGTAATAAGTCTTTCAGCTCCGCTGCACGGACTCCAGGGATCATTTAATACTACGTAATCCGTTCCGGCAACAGTAACATAACCCTTTATCAAGACTACATGACCAACGACTCCGGAAGTTCCGTATGCATAGCCCATCGGCTTTTTACTGCAATAAATCTGTCTCTGCACATCAGCCCAGGAAAGAGCTGTTCCTGATTCACTGAATTTAACTCCTGCAAAATCAAGCTCAGGCCAGCCAGGTAAATTACAATCATCCGTTTTGGGGCAGGAAGAATTCCCGTTCTGATTATTACAGCAGTCAGTCTTTCCAAACCTGTGATTGGCGAGGTCGCATTGATTTACAGAAATGCCGACATGCTGAGCCAGCATCTGTGTAACTGCAGCCCAGCACCAGTTATTCGTTTCCTGCGGACGAAGAGTATTTGGGACGTTTCCTATTATTTCAGGATTGCAGCATCCGTTAACAAAAATAACTGCTGCTGCCAGTAAAAATAAATTAGCGAATATAATTTTCACTTTCATTGTTTTTATTTTATTAAATTTAAAAATGTTTTTTAAAATTTGGTTTAATATAATGACAGAATAAAAAATTAAATTATATTTTCAGGTGATAACTTATGATTATGATTTATTACTTTATAATACAATTTCCAAAGAAGAGAGGATAGCCCCGGTTTTGAATCCGGAGCTATGTTGAAAAGTAATCTCGGAAGTAATCTCGGAATAAGAAACTTGAAATGTGATTCGATTTGTCATTTGTGTAAGAATATTTAGTTTAAATTTTCTATTACAAAAATATAGCAGATTACATAAAAGAATAATAGAGGACAGCACACTTTATATATGAGTGTATCTACTCATTCATATTATGACAGGCAGGTCTATAAACGGGTTTTAAATTTTTAAATATAGTTTGATAAAAAAAAAGCCGGAAGGTTGCTTCCGGCTTTCAGCAGTAATATAGAAATGTTAAATGTAAATTATATCTGTTAGGTTATGGTCTTATTGAGTATACATAATTAAATTCATTATTGTCGGCGATTGATTCATCAGAAACATCTACAAAATTATCCCCGTTACAGTCTGAAGCGACATACCCCGAAATAAAAAGGAATGCATCATTTTCAATTTTTTGATTATCACTAAGATCTACGGCTCCATCCTTATTAACATCACCTTCGTATAGTCCATATCTTAAAGGACTCTGATCTATACGAATCATATTGTTGCCATATGCCTGGGATAAAGAAGATGATAAATTATAATTTAAAACATTATTTGTAAAACTTTTCCCTGTTGCACTCCAGGTCTCTATAGCGTTTCTGTGCTTTATCTGTAGATAATAATTCACACTGTTGGACGCATTAAAAAAAATAAATGCAGTCGAGCCCGATGCACTTAAATATTTTTTTGCCGAATCGACTATTGCATAAGGGAACGTGACATTCCTTAAATATATCCGCACAGTATCCTGTATCATAGTATTTGAATTAGGATTATAAAATCCCTGAATGAACATTGTTAGATTAAGTGTTTTTGGGGTAGAGGCCACACCGTAATATACAAATGCCGCACCTTCATCAGTCTGACCGTTGTCATATAAATACGCACCGACAATTACATCTGACAAGCCGTCTCCGTTCACATCACCAGCACTTGAAACTGAAATTCCATCATATGCATTTACCTGATTACCTTCACCCGTCCAGTTTGGACTGGATGAAAGTCCCTGAGATGATCCATAATAAATGAATGCTCCGCCTTCATTCGTTTCTCCGTTATGAAATTGTTTGGCTCCGATAATGACATCTGAATAGCCGTCTCCGTTTACATCACCGGCACATGCAACCGAGCTGCCAAAAAAAGCATAAGGCTGGTTGCTTTCAGCAGTCCAGTTAGCATTCACCGAGAGCCCTGTAGGAGAACCATAATAAACAAATACTTTTCCTTCATCAGTTTCTGGGTCATCAAAAGCATAAGCTCCCACAATGACATCTGAATAACCGTCACCGTTTACATCACCCGCAGATGCAACTGAATTTCCCAAATATGCAAACCAAGACTGAGGATGACTGTCTGAGCGCCAGTTTATAGTGCTGGAAATTCCGGCAGCTGAACCATAAAATATAAAAGCGGCTCCTTCATCTCTAAGCGGATTGTCGTATCTGTTTGACCCGACAAGTATATCAGCAAACCCGTCACCGTTTACATCACCCGCTTTCGAAACGGAATATCCGAAAAATGCTGTTGCCTGATTTCCATCGATGGTTGCACCAACATTTGCAGAAAGCCCTGAAGCTGACCCATAATAAATAAAAACTCTTCCTTCATCTGTGTAAACGTTATCATAAAGAGGCGCACCGACAATTACATCTGAATATCCGTCGTGATTAATATCCCCGGCTGTTGATACTGCCCAGCCGAATTG
>JBBRTN010000331.1:0-3277 GCA_038244395.1 Ignavibacteria bacterium | reverse complement strand
TTAACGGAAGTTCCTTCATCGTTCTGATTCGCAGTTCCGTTATATTTTGCAATCCATTGTCTGACACCGGCTGAATTAAATTTTACAGTAATCATATCCGAGTAACCTCCGCTGAGTATGCTTTTACCGGTAACGAATAAATTGCCGGCGCCGTCTATGAAAAAATCTTTAGGCGCATCTGTACTCGATTCGGGTCCGGTATAACGATGAACCCATTCTTCTGAAACCTGGGAAATAACTTTAGATGAAATTATAAAAGAAGAAACGAAAAGAAAAATCAGTATAAAGGTTTTTGCGTTGGGGGTTTTCATTGCTTTTAATTTTATTGAGCTAATTTAATACTATTAGAATTAATATTAAAGTCCAGTTATTCAAATACAAAAGTCTTGTTATAATCCGCACTGTATTGTAACCTGGTATGCTGAAAGTTGCCAACCTATAATTCTTTTTATTAAAGATTAAGGATTTAAGGATTAACTAATTTTGTGTGGCATATCGACGATAAAAGTATTATTCTAGTATTATTTAAAATTATTCTATTATTCAATATTGTAAACATTTACTTGATTTATAAAACTAAATTTGCTAATTTTACATCGCTTAAAATGATTTCATTAGTTTATACCCGATTCTTCTATAAAAATTGCAGATACATTACCTAAGAGTTCTTTATTGTTAATTTCCCCATTTTCAGAGTTAAGAATAAAAAATTAAAGAATTAGATAACAACTTCAAAACCTCTAATCTATAAACTTTAAAACCGAAAGGAGCTAGTGATGTATCTCTATACACATCCCCCCTAAACTTAAGTTGATTAATTTCTTTTTACAAAGCAGTAAAAACATTTTATTAATTAAACTTAAGGACACAAAATGAAAAACTTTTCAAAATTTACTATTGCTTTATTCAGCCTGGTGATAGTGACAATGTTTACTTTAGGCTTATCTCAGGAAGCATCTGCTTCACACTTTCGTTATGGTCATCTGACGTTTGTAAGAGATCCGTTAAATTGTAATGCAGTTACATTCACACTCACAAATGCATTCAGAAGAGGCGGCTATTGCCCTAACTGTAATGTCGGTGATGTATTCACGGAAACTACCGGTGCAACCGTGTTATTTTTCGGAGATGGAAATCAAACTCCTGTTCTTGAATATAAAGTTATCGCAGTGGACGTAGCAAATGATTTTCTTATTGCACGCGCACTGAACCCTGGAAGTCAGACAGACGAATTTGTTACGCATACTTATGCAGCAGGCGGACCTTTCCTTGCTGAAATCAATTCATCTGCAAGAACCGGTGTTGAAATAAACCATCCTAATGAAGGATACAGAGTTTCAACATTAATATATCCCAGCGATTGCAATAATTCACCGATCAGCAGCTTGCCTGTTATCGTAAATATAATACAGGGACCTGCTTCAACGTTCGTTGTTCCGGGATTAAATTCAGACCCGGGCAAAGTTTTAAGATGGAGATATGCTACAGTTGCAGAAATGGGTGTTACCGGAACAAATCCTCCTGCAGCTTTCGGCGGACCTACAAGTATTGATGCAAACACCGGAGTAGTTACATGGAATACAACATCAGCAGTTGTTGGCGGATTGTATTCATGTCAGGTTATTCTTGAACAAAGAGATATAACAACCGATACAGTTAAGACAAGAGTTGCAGTTGACTTTTTGTCAACAATTCTTCCTCCTTGTCCTGATGTTACCGCACCGGATTTCGTACCACCAACTCCAACATGCGGTTCTGTAATCCCGGGATCTGTAGGAACACCAATTTCATTTACTGTCCAGGCAACAGACAATTCACCAAGCAATGTATCATTAAACGCAGCAGGTTTACCTCCTGGAGCAACCATGACACCGGCTCTTCCTACAACTGGAAATCCTGTAAGCAGCACATTCAACTGGACACCAACTTCATTCGGCGGTCAGGTAGTTTCGTTTACTGCAACAGACAGCTGCGGAAACCAGACAATTTGCGTAATATCATTTGACGTTCCATCACCTGTAGAATTAAGTTCATTCATATCAGTGATAAGCAATAATGAAGTTACACTTAACTGGACAACATCAACAGAAACAAACAATTCCAGATTTGAAATTGAAAGATCAACCTTAAATTCACAAGACTGGAATAAAATCGGATCAGTACAAGGAAACGGAAATTCAAATCATCCATTATCCTATTCATTTGTAGACAGAGGATTAGGAATTGGAAATTATAATTACAGATTGAAACAAATAGATTTCAATGGTAATTTTACATATCATAACCTAAGTAATGAAGTGGTCATCGGAGTTCCGACAAAGTTTGAATTATCACAAAACTATCCGAACCCATTCAATCCATCAACAAAGATTGATTTTGAAATACCGGTCAGCGGAAATGTAAATCTTTCTGTCTTTGACAACAGCGGTAGAGAAGTATCCACACTCGTTAACGGATACAAAAATGCCGGATATTATACGGTTTCATTCAACGCTTCAAATTTAGCAAGTGGTGTATATTTCTATAAAATTCAATATGCAGCCGGAGACCAGTCTTTCAATAAAGTAATGAAGATGGCTCTTCTGAAATAAATAGTTATTCATTTATTTATACAAATCCCTGCAGGTGAAGAACTTGCAGGGATTTTTTTTTTTAGAATTCTCAAATCACATTTTCATTGAATATAATTTTCATTGGAGTTAAATTTATTAAAATCCACTTCTAATAACTTTAAATAATATAAAATGAAAAAACTACTATTCTGTTTTTTTCTTTTTGCTTTGCTAATTTTAACAAGTGTGAGACAGATCTACTCCCAGGGTTTGAACAGCATTCATACTCCTGACGGTGTAAATATAATAGCAGTTGGTGACGGAGGAAAAATTTACCGTTCTACCAATAGCGGGGGAATCTGGTCAAGCTATACCGTTAATTCCGATAATTTTAAATCTGTCTTTTCTTTAGGTAACGATGTATGGATTGCCGGAGATAACGGTAATGTTTACAAAACTTCAAAAACAATTTCTCCTGTGTTAACTTATAATGTTGGCGCGAGCTTTACAATAAATTCAATTTATTTTTACAGTTCCGGTATCGGATATTTGTGCGGCTCCGGTGGGAATGTCTACAAGACAATAAACGGCGGAACAAACTGGACTCCTGTAAATACAGGAATTTCGGGAGTAAGACTGAATTCAATAAGTTTCATTGATGATCTGAATGGTGTTGTTGTAGGTGATGGCGGGACTGTCTTCATGACCGACAATGGAGGTTCTTC
>JBBRTN010000330.1:0-3285 GCA_038244395.1 Ignavibacteria bacterium | reverse complement strand
TCCTTTCACTTCTTGAAAGTGAATGCAGGAAGGCAAATGTAGAAATAGTATCCGGCATCAGCGTTGATAAAATAACTAAAGAAAATCAATTTGAAATTGAAACGGCGAGCGGAAAATTTTTATGTGAATCTTTAGTAATAGCCTCGGGAGGAATTTCAATTCCTAAAATGGGAGCGACAGATTTCGGTTACAGGATCGCTCGGCAATTCGATTTGAAAATCACGGAAGTGCGGCCCGGCCTTGTCCCGCTGGTATTGCAGGAGAACGAAAGAAATATCTTCGGTGAGCTCAGCGGAATATCAATTGACTCTTTTGTCAAATGTAATAAAGTTGGTTTCAGGGAAAATATTTTATTCACACACAAAGGACTGAGCGGTCCTGCAATACTGCAGATTTCTTCTTACTGGAAAGAAGGCGATCCCATTTCAATCAACCTTTTGCCTGATGCAGATTTATCCGCGCTTCTTGAAGACAATTCAAAAAACAGGATTGAGCTGATAAATTTTATTTCAAATTATTTTCCAAAAAGGTTTGCCGAAATTTTCTGCCGCACATACTTTACTTCCAAACCTCTCAACCAATATTCTAAGAAAGAGCTGAGCTTCATCTCCGAAAAATTTCACAACTGGATAATCCTTCCTTCAGGCACGGAGGGATTCGCAAAAGCCGAAGTCACACTCGGCGGAATTGATACAGCAGAGCTGTCTTCCAAAACAATGGAATCAAAAAAAATTAAGGGACTGTACTTCATTGGTGAAGTTGTTGACGTTACAGGGTGGCTTGGCGGATATAATTTCCAGTGGGCCTGGTCATCGGGATTTGCAGCCGGAAAGTTTGTTTGATTTTGAATACGGATTTGTGAAAATATTAATTAACCGGACAATGCGAGTTTACATCCCATTTGAGTTTTTCATTTGTGAGCATTTCTATTATATAATTCAAATGTTTCTTCAGACCTTCCCTGTCAGAAGTCTTCAGGAGTTCAGCAATATATCCGAATAAAGAAAAGTCATGTGCGCACGAGTTATTTTCCTGCCTGCTTCCTACTGTGCATTTACTGCATTCGAACGCTACGAACTTACACAAAGGAACACACAGCAGCAGTTCATCGAAACCGTCCGGCCAATCCATTGCGAGCCATGCATCGATGTCCCTTCCGTTATTAAAAACAGAAAGAAGTAATTTCCAGGACTCGTCTTCGATAATAATCTTTTCAAATGCTTCTGCCTGTCGGATGGTGAGAAGTTTTGCAGCTGCAGAATTCATTTCACTTTTCTCCCATTCATAAGTAATTTCATTATGAGAAAGAAGACCCGAAATTATTTCCATATAAATTTACTTTTAAAATTTTATTTTTGAATGTGTATTTTTACGAACAGGTAAAAGAACCGTCTTCATTCACTTACAGCTTCGGCCCGCATATTCATATCTCTGTATTCATGATCTTCTGCCTCTTCACATTCCTTTGAACAGGAGCGCTTCCTTTTTATCTCGCATTCTTCACAGCAGATGAACTGAAAGTGACAGCTCATATGCGCACAGTTTACATACCTGTCATGGGGCCTGCCGCAATGATAGCACTTCCCTACAAGAGTATATCCTTCGGCAAAATTCACTTCGACGGAAATTCTTTCATCAAAGACATAGCATTTTCCTTCAAACATGCTTCCTCTGGTCTCCCTGTCTTTTGAATAATTTATTATTCCGCCTCTGAGCTGGCTGACGTTTGTAAATCCTTCTTTCAAAAGGAGCCCTGAAAATTTTTCACACCTGATACCGCCCGTGCAGTAAGTTAATACTTTTTTATCTTTAAACTTATCCACATTTTTTTTTACCCAGCCGGGGAATTCCTTGAAGTTTCTTACGTCAGGTCTGATCGCATTTTTAAAATGACCGAGATCATATTCATAATCATTTCTTGCATCAATGATAACTACATCTTCTTCGGTCATTGCCTTATAAAATTCCTTCGGCTTAAGATGCTTTCCCGTAATGATATTCGGGTCAAAGTCGCTTTCAAGATTAAGAGTTACAATTTCTTTCTTAGGACGCACATATAATTTCCTGAAAGCATGCTCATTTACTATATCAATTTTAAAATCCATATCCCTGAATCTCTGGTCCATTTTCATTGAATAAATATAGGCATTAGTCTGGTCTTTCGTGCCGGAGATTGTTCCGTTAATCCCTTCTTCTGCAATTAAAATTCTGCCTTTGACACCGAGAGTACGGCAGAAATTCAGATGAAGTTTTGCATAATTTTCATGATTAACGATATGAACATACATGTAATAAAGCAGTATGCGGAAATTAAAATTTGAATCATCTTTTTTCATGTAATAAAATAGATTAAATTTAGCTTTATTAAAATTAAAATTTAATTTCCTATACAATTTTTTCAAAATTTGTCAATGCCATTCTGTAAATGATTTATCACATTTAAAAATAAAATATTATTACAAATAAAAATAAAAAATGTATGCTTACTCTAATTTTTTAATTGCAATCCGAAATAATTATATATAGATTACAAATAATCTAAATCATCATTAGTTAGTGCCTTTTTCAATTTTTTTTACAAATAACCCTAAAACTTTTTTTAAAAACTAAAAAATAAAATCAAAATGAAAAAAATGTTAGTAGTTTTGTTTTTGATTTTGGGAATAAACTACAGTTCTTTTTCCCAGGATAAAACAGTACAAAGAAATACGGCAACAGAAAGAGCCCCGGTGGTAAATAATAACTCTGACCGTTCCGGGTATTCAAGTATTTTAAATTATGGCGCTCGCTGGTTCGGACAAGATGCCGGAGCGACAAGTTTTTTTTGTAAAGGATTTTTGAATGCGGCAGCCGTTACTACTGATTTCGGAGCGGGTTCATCAAATTTATACGGAGCAATGGAATTCGATAACAACGGCGTACTTTATTGTATCGCAGTTGCTGCAGGTTCTCCTTTACAAACTTTAGACACGGTTACGGGTGCATTAACAACACTTGGACCTATTACAGGTATCGGCTCAGAGCAGGTTCTGGGTATGTCCTATAATCCTGTAACTAATAAAATGTATATTACGACAATCACCACGGGTTTAGATAACCTTTATTCATTAGACCTTACTTCAAGAGTTGCCACATTAGTTGGTAATACAGGTGATAGCATGTTTGGGATTGCTATTAACAGCGTCGGAACATGTTACGCAATAAGTGTTTCGGACAATTTATTAAGCATTAATTTAACCACAGGCGCATCGGCAATTATAGGACCTATAGGTTTTGATGCAAATT